>DASZCE010000065.1:0-3249 GCA_035943455.1 Gaiellaceae bacterium
TCCTTCTTCCCGCCGACGGAAGGCGCTTCTTCACCTGGGACCCGCTGCTCCACCGAAAGCCGGATCGGGCCGGGCGCCGCTGGGGCACTGACCGCCTCGTTCGCCTCGTGCTCCGCATCGTTCGCGAGTACGCGGCGGCAAACCCGAGTGCGCCCCGCCTCGGAATCGGCGATCTGAGCAGGCGTCGCGGCGGCTATTTCGGCCCGCGTCACGTGTCGCATCAGAACGGGCTCGACGTCGACGTGTACTACCCGCGCCAGGACCGGAGGGAGCGCCCCCCGAAGGTCGCCGCGCAGGTCGATCGCAGGCTCGCCCAGGATCTCGTCGACCGGTTCGTCGCGGCCGGCGCGATCCGCGTCTTCGTCGGTCCGAACACCGGGCTCGGCGGCTCGCCCAGGATCGTCCAGGAGCTCGCAAACCACGACAACCATCTTCACGTCCGGATCGGCGCACAATGAGCCGGGATGCATCGGCTCGGAACCGGCCTCGTCGTCGCAGCCCTCCTCGGTGTCGCTGTCGCGGCGGCCGTGGACGCCCTCCCGGAGGGGAAGGAGCTGGTTGCCGACACCCGCCCGCCGCAGAAGCTCGTCGATGCCCTGACCGAGGCCGGCGTCCGCGGCACCCTCACCTACAGCGACCAGGCCTGCCGGCTCCACGCGGTCCGTCTCCCCAGCCTGCAGGCGGCCAGGGCGCCGACGATCCGGAGCTGCGAGCCACACGTCCCGACCGGCGGCATCGGCGCCTGGAAGGGAGGCGTCGTCTGGTCGGGGTTGGGCTACCAGACGGTGCAGGTCGTCCTCTCGCAGGAAGAGATCGAACAGTCGCTTCGCGAGCGCTTCGGGCTGTCGAGCGGCCGGTTCCGCGCGATGCAGGCCGTCTCGCTGGCGGGCGGGCGCTACGCGGTGACGGTCGAATCGGTCGGAAGCCCGCGTTGGAGCCTATTGGCGTTCTTCGACGAGGGCCGCCTCGACTTGGTGCATCCTGGCGGGGCGCTTCGACCGAGTCCCCAGGGCCGATACGTCGCCGTGATCGAGCCGGCTAGGGACGGTGTCACCGTCTACACGAGCGCGGGCGGGATCACGCCGCTCCCCGACCTCGGCGGCGCTCACTCCATCGCCTGGTCGCCCGACGAGCGCTGGACGGCGCTCGCCACGGGCGCGAGCGTTTTCGTCTTCCCAACGAAGCGGCCCGAGCCCCCGATCATCCGGATCCCCATCCGCGTCCGGGATCTGGATTGGAGCGCCTAGAATCACCCGCCGGTGGGGTTCGAACCGCTCACTGACGATCAGCGTGAGATCCGCGATCTCATCCGGACGCTCGCGCGTGAGCGGATCGCTCCCCGGGCGGCCGAGATCGACGAGTCGGCGGAGTTTCCGTGGGACATGGTGGAGCTCTTCCGCGAACACGAGATCTTCGGGCTTCCCTTCGAGGAGCGGTACGGGGGCACTGGGACGGGCACGCTCATGGTCCTCGTCGGGATCGAGGAGATCTCGAAGGCGTGCGCGACGACCGGCCTCATCCTCGCGCTGCAGGAGCTCGGGTCCCTCGCGATCAAGAACGATGGCAGCGACGAGCAGAAGGAGCGCTACCTTCCGCGGCTGGCGAGTGGGGAGTGGCTGCCGGCCTACGCCCTCACCGAGCCCGGGTCCGGCTCCGACGCCGCCGCGATGCGTACGGAGGCTCGCCGCGACGGCGGCGGCTACATCCTCAACGGCTCCAAGCGCTTCATCACGAACGCGGGCGTCGCGAGCCTCTACGTCGTCTTCGCGAAGACGGACCCGAAGGCCGGTCACGACGGCATCTCCGCCTTCCTCGTCGAGAGCGAGGCTTCCGGTTTCGAGGTTGGGCGCATCGAGCCGAAGATGGGGATCAAAGGCTCGACCACGGGCGAGGTCTTCCTCAACGACTGCCGGGTGCCCGCTGAGAATCTCCTCGAGGGCGAGGGGGAGGGGTTCAAGATTGCGATGCGCGTCCTCGACCGCTCGCGCCCCGGCATCGCCGCCCAGGCGCTCGGGATCGCGCAGGGCGCGACGGATTACGCGCTCGAGTACGCCAAGAGCCGCGAGACGATGGGCAAACCGATCGTGGAGCATCAGCTCGTCGCCGCGAAGCTCGCCGAGATGGAGACGAAATGCGAGGCGGCGCGAAGCCTCCTCTACAAGGTCGGCGTCGCGATCGACGAGGGTGTCGAGCCGCTGACGAAGCTCTCGGCGATGGCCAAGCTCTTCTGCGGCGACATCGCGATGGAGGTCACGACGGATGCCGTCCAGATCCTCGGCGGCTACGGCTACATGAAGGAGTACCCGGTGGAGCGCATGATGCGGGACGCGAAGATCACCCAGATCTACGAGGGGACGCAGGAGATCCAGCGCATCGTCATCGCGCGCGAGATGCTGAAGGAAGCGCGCTCCTCCGCCCTCGCGGCGGTCTCCTGAGCTCCGGCCCCGACGCAGTCGTGATCGGCTCGGGCCCGAACGGGCTCGCCGCCGCGATCACCCTCGCGCGCGCAGGCCTTGCAGTGGCTGTCCGTGAGGAGGCAGCGGAGCCCGGCGGCGGCACCCGCTCGGCCGAGCTCACCCTCCCGGGCTTCGTGCACGACGTCTGCTCGGCAATCCATCCCCTCGTTCCGGGCTCGCCGTTCCTCCGCACGCTCCCGCTCACGACGCACGGGCTCGATCTCATCGAGTCGCCGTCAGTGCTCGCACATCCCCTGGACGACGGGACCGCGGTCGTCGTCGAGCGCTCGGTCGAGGCGACCGCGGCCGGGCTCGGCGAGGACGGCGAGGCGTACCGCCGGTTACTTGGACCGCTCACGCGCGCCTGGGAGAACCTCGAAGCCTCCTTCCTCGGCCCGGTCGTCCGACCGCCGCGGCATCCCCTTGCGCTCGCCCGCTTCGCGCTCCACGCGCTCCGCCCGGCCGAGGCACTCGCCCGTGCCAGGTTCGTCGCCACCCGGGCGAAGGCGCTCTTCGCGGGCTGCGCGGCCCACTCCATGCTTCCGCTCGGTAAGAGGCCCTCTGCCGGCTTCGGCCTCGTTCTGCTGATGGCTGGCCACCGCTTCGGCTGGCCGTTCCCGCGCGGCGGCTCGCAGCGGATCGCCGACGCGCTCGTCGCCGTGCTCCGCTACCACGGCGGCGACGTCGAGACCGGCTCGCCGGTGCGATCCCTCGGGGAGCTTGGAGGCATGCGCCCGGTCCTCTGTGACGTGGGGCCGCACGCGTTCCTGCGGCTCGCGGGGTCACAGCTCCC
>DASZCE010000066.1:0-8349 GCA_035943455.1 Gaiellaceae bacterium
CGCGCGGCTCGCTTTCAGCTTCGCCGCGCCGAGTCAGCTCCGGGACGCAGTCTCACGCCTCGCGACGCTGGTGCCTTCCGCGTCGGCGATAGATCTGCGACAGCAGCACGCCGCTTAACACGCCGAGTACGAGGATGAAGATCATCGCCCAGATCAGGGACACCCTGGCGGAGAAGAGGACGAAGTCGATCTTGATCTGATCGTCGTTCTTGACGATGAAGGCGATCACGTAGACGGCGATCAGAAAGAGACCGATCAGCAGCGCCCACAGGCGGGCCTGCCACTCCTCGGCGCCGAATCGCCGGAACACGGCGCGAGTCTACGCCGCGCTTACGCGGCCGGCGAATCCGGGCGGGGAACGAGCCGAGGCTGCTGCGGCGGCCGCAGGCTATGGGACTTCGCAGGCCTGAACGTTGGACAGGGGGAGTCCAGGGGGAGGGCGCAAAGACCCGCCCTGCGGAAGTAGCAATCGCTGCAGCTTGCCTCGGCTCGTTTGCTCATTGTTGAACTTAACCCAGATGCCTGCCGCCTCTCCCGCGGCGCATCGCCTCTCCTGGGGCGGCTATCTTGCGACCTCTGGAACCAGGGCGCAAGAGGGCGCGAAACGAAAAAGACGGAATTTCCGCGGAAAAGAAAATGCTGCAAATTGACGTTTTCTTACGTACCGGTCGGCTCAGTTGCCAGGGCATGCAACGCCTGTTGAAAGCTGTCCACAGGCACGATCCGAAGATCCTCGGCATACCGCCGAGCTTCGGCTGCGTTTTCCCCAGGCACGAGCAACAGATCCACGTCGGAACGCCGTGCGCCGATCGTTTTCTGCTTCACGCCGCCGACGGCGCGGACTGATCCGTCGAGATGAATCTCTCCCGTCGCGGCCACCCGCAGGCCGTGATCGACGTCGCGGCCGAGCTCCTCGAAGAGGTCGAGCGCGAAGGCGAGCCCCGCGGACGGGCCGCCGACCTGACCGAGGTCGAACCGCACCTGGAGGGGCAGCGTGATCTTCGGCTCCTGCAACTGGATGCCGAGGAACGGAAGGCGGGGGTTGGTCGGGTTCCGGACCGTGCGGATGAGGAGGTTTCGCTCCGGTCCGTTGCGCCGTACACGCAGCGCCAGGGTTTCGCCGGGGCTGCGCTCCCGGAGGATCCGCGTGAGGTCATCCGGAATCGTGACCGGAGCGCCGTCGAGCGCGACGATGAGATCGCCGGCGCGAAGCTTTTCCCTCGCGGGGTAGCCACGGAGCGTCTGCTCGACCCGCGCGCCGACGGGCTCGATCCGTACACGGAAGCCGAGCGCCTTCAGCGCCACCGCTGCTGCGTAGCGCTGGCTCTGGCGCATCTCGCGGAGCTCGACGCGCCGGCGGACCTTCTCGTCGGCTCCCTCCGGGTTCAAGACGTGCTCCGGCACCAGCGTGGCGCCGTCGTGGAGATCGGGGATCAGCTTCTCGAGCAGGCTGGCCTTGCGGACGTCGACGGCGACGTAGTAGATCCCACCGCCGTCGGGGTCGGGCTTCTCGCCCTTGACGACGACGAGCGGCTCCAGCGCGCGTGGTTGTTCCGGAAGCAGGATGTACTCGTCGGACGGAGCGAGGTAGAGGACGGCGACGACGACGAGGAGCGCCGCCCCGAGCGCGAAGAGCACCCCTGGCCAGCGCTTCACAGAAGTCCCCGCGTGAGTCCGCCGTCCACTGCGATCGTCGTCCCCGTGACGTACGAAGCCCGGTCGGAGGCCAGGAAGCAGACGACGTCGGCGACCTCTTCGGGGCGGCCGAAGCGCCGCAACGGGATCGGCTGGAGATCGGCCTCGGTCGCGCCCTCGGGGTAGACGTCGGCGAGGCGTTCGGTCTCGATCCTCCCCGGGGCGATCGAATTGACCGTGACGCCGTCGACCCCGACTTCCCGCGAGAGCGTCTTCGCCCAGCCGATGACGCCTGGCCGTACGGCGTTCGAAAGGACAAGGTTGTCGATCGGCTCGCGGACCGAGCTCGAGGCGATGTTCACGATGCGACCATGGCCGCGGCTGCGCAGATGCGGAAGGCAGAGGTTCGTCAAGCTGACGACAGAGTGGAGGAGGAGATCGAGTGCGTCCTGGAGGGCGTCGTGGTCGAGCTCGGCGGCTCTGGTCCTTGGCGTTCCGCCGCTGTTGTTGACGAGGATGTCGACGCCGCCGAAGGCCTCGATCGTGCGCGCGACCAGCCGCTCGAGGTCGGTCGGGTTGGTGAGGTCTCCCCGAACCGCGAGCGCGCCGAGCCGCTCTGCCTCGCGCTCGAGTAGGTCACGGCGCCGCGCGAACATCGCGACGTTCGCGCCCTCTGCGGCGAGGGCGCGGGCGACCGCGAGACCCATTCCGGACGACGAGCCGCAGACGATCGCCGTCCGGCCCCTCAGGCCGAGGTCCATGGGGACCTAGGTGGAGAGGACGCCGACGACCTCCCGGACGGCGTTCGCCGACTCGTGGAGGAGCCGCTGCTCGTCCTCGGAGAGCGCGAGCTCGATGACCTCCTCGACGCCGTTTGCGCCGAGCATGACCGGGACGCCCATGTAGAGCTCCTTGATCCCGTACTCGCCCTCGAGATACGTCGTGCAGGGCAGAACGCGCTTCTCGTCGAGCATGATCGCGTCGACCATCTGCGCGGCCGCGGCGCCCGGCGCATACCAAGCCGAGGTGCCGAGGAGCTTCACGATCTCGCCGCCGCCCCCGGCGGTGCGAGCGACGAGCTCGGCGATCCGGTCGTCGGGCAGGAGCTTGCGCAGCGGCACGCCGCCGACGGTCGTCGCCGAGACGACGGGAACCATCTGGTCGCCGTGCCCCCCGAGGACCATTGCGGTCACGTCCTTCACCGAGGATCCGGTCGCCCACGCGATGAACGTCGAGAAGCGCGCGGTATCGAGGATGCCCGCCATCCCGAAAACCCGGTTCTTTGGCCAGCCGGAGACGCTCTTCGCCACGTGACACATCGCGTCGAGGGGGTTGGAGACGACGATCAGGACCGCGTCGGGCGAATGGGCGACGACCTGCTCGGTGACGGAGCCCACGATCTTCTCGTTCGTCGAGACGAGGTCGTCGCGGCTCATGTCGCCGGTGCGCGGGACGCCGGCTGTGATCACGACGACGTCCGAGCCCGCCGTGATCTCGTAGCCCGTGGAGCCCTCGACTCGAGGTTCGTAGCCGAGGATCGCCCCCGCCTGGTTGATGTCGAGCGCCTTGCCCTCCGCCAGGCCTTCCTTGATGTCGACGAGCGCGACGCTGCAGTAGTCGCGGCGGGCGAGCTCCTGGGTACAGGTCGCGCCGACGTTGCCGGCTCCGACTACCGTCACCTTCCGCCGGCCGCGGGCCGGCGTGAACTCGTGTCGCCCGACCTCCATCTAGACCCTGACCCCCAGCTTGTCGATGATCGCGTCGGCGACGCCGCTCGTCCCGACGGCGGTGGGGTCGTCGCGGGTCGGCTTCATGTCGTACGTGACGCTCTTGCCTTCGCCGATCACCTCCGCGATCGTGTCCTCGAGGCGGTCGGCGGCTTCGCCCTCCTCGAGGTAGCGCAGCATCATCACGCCGGAGAGCATCTGCGCCATCGGGTTGACCTTGTTCTGTCCGGCGTACTTGGGGGCGGAGCCGTGCGTCGGCTCGAAGATCGCCGAGCCCTCGCCAAAGTTGGCGCCAGGGGCCATCCCGAGGCCGCCGATCATCCCGGCGCAGAGGTCGGAGACGATGTCCCCGTAGAGGTTGGGGCACACGAGGACGTCGTACTCCTCGGGCCGCTGGACGAGCTGCATACACATGTTGTCGACGATGCGGTCGTCGAACTCGACGTCCGTGTTCTCTGCGGCAACCTCGCGGGCGACTCGCAGGAACAGGCCGTCGGTGAACTTCATGATGTTCGCCTTGTGGACGGCGGTGACCTTGCGGCGGCCGTTCCGCCGCGCGTAGTCGAAGGCGAACTCGACGATCCGTCGCGATCCCGTCACGGACAGGGGCTTGACCGAGATGCCGGCGTCGTCGTGGCGGAGGTTGTGGCCCTGGCGCTTGATCCAATCGATGAGCTCGCTGGCGGCGCCGCTCCCCTCCTCGTACTCGATGCCCGCGTAGAGGTCCTCGGTGTTCTCGCGGATCACGACCAGGTCGACGTCGTCGAAGCGCGACCGGACGCCGGCATAGCTCTTGGAGGGCCGGACCTGCGCGTAGAGGTCGAGTGTCTTGCGGAGCGTGACGTTGACCGAGCGGAAGCCGCCGCCGATGGGTGTCGTGATCGGGCCCTTGAGCGCCACGCCGTTCTCCCGGATCGACTCGAGGACATGCTCCGGCAGCGGATTACCGCCGTGCTGCTCCATCACGTCGGCTCCGGCCTGCTGTACGTCCCAGTCGAACTCGACGGCGGTGGCCTCGAGGACGCGGCGCGTCGCCTCGGTGAGCTCGGGACCGGTGCCGTCGCCCGGGATGAGAGTCACTCGATGGGCCATGCCGGCGGCGACTCTACCGTTTCGACCATGTGGCTTCGCGGTAGATTCAGCCGCGATGGACGACTTCAAGCCTGGTCTCGAAGGGATCGTCGCGGTCGAGACGGAGATCGCCGAGCCCGATCGCGAGGGCGGGTCGCTGCGCTACCGCGGCGTGGACATCGAGGAGCTCGTCGGCAACGTCCCCTACGAGAACGTCTGGGGACTGCTCGTCGACAACGACCTCAGCTCGCGGATGCCCGACCCCGAGCCGTACGAGCCCGCGGCGCTGACCGGCAACGCGCCCGCCGACCTGCAGGCTGAGACCGCGCGCCTCGCCGGTCAGTGGAAGCTCGGGAAGCTCAACGAGATCTCCGACGAGCAGGCGCGCGAAGACCTCGGTCGCCTGTCCGCCCAGATGATGGGGATCGTGGCGCGGTCGGCCGCCGTGGCGGATGGGCGTGACCCTGCGCCCGACGACGTGGTTGCGGAAGGGGAGACGGCGGCCGAGAAGTTCCTGCTCCGCTGGCGGGGCGAGGCGAACCCCGATCACGTGAAGGCGATCGACACGTATTGGATCTGCACCGCCGAGCACGGGCTCAACGCCTCGACGTTCACGGCGCGCGTCGTGGCCTCGACCGGTGCCGATTGCGGCGCCTCGCTGTCGGCCGCGGTGGGCGCGCTTTCGGGGCCGCTGCACGGCGGCGCCCCCGCCTACGTGAAGCCGATGCTCGAAGAGGTCGCCGAGATGGGCGATCCCGAGCGCTGGGTCCGGGAAACGCTCGCAGCCGGGAAGCGGATCATGGGGTTCGGCCACCGCATCTATCGCGCCGAGGATCCGCGCTCACGGATTCTTAAGCAGACGGCGAAAGAGCTCGGCGCGCCTCAGGTCGAGGTTGCAGAGAGGCTTGAGCAGGTGGCGTTGCGCGCACTGCAGGAGAAGTCGCCGGATCGAGTCCTCGCCACCAACGTCGAGTACTACTCGGCGATCGTGCTCGACGTTGCCGAGATTCCGCCGCCGCTCGCGCCGGCGATGTTCGCATGCTCGCGGGTTGCTGGATGGTCGGCGCACATCCTCGAGCAGAAGAGGACCGGCCGCCTCTTCCGGCCGTCCGCGAGGTACGTCGGGCCGGCACCGCGGTCCCTGACCGCTGTCTGACCTCGCGTCAGCAGCCGCGGAGGCCGACCGGCTTGCGGCGGCAGGCTCCGAGCGCGAGCTGGCCGCGCTGCGCGCAAGGTGGGACGACGAGCTCGAGGGGTCGGCGCGAAGCCCCGACTTCCGGGAGCGCGCCGTCGCGTACCGCGCGATCGGGCAGTTCCGCTATCGCCAGAAGCTCGAGCTCCTTCGACGCGGGCTCGAGGACGAAAGCCCCGCGGCCCGTGGCTCGGCGCTGCTGTCACTCGAGCTGCTCTCGCGCGACGGGCCAGCGCCGGTGAACGCCGACCGCTCGCTGCTCCACACGCTCATAACCTCGGATTCGAACCGAACGGTGCGGCGCCTCGCCATCCTCTGCCTGAAGAACGGTTCGCCCCAGCGGGACACGATCGTCCTCCTCGAGGACATCGCCGGCGACGACGAACAGGATCGCGAGCTCCGTGAAGCCGCGAAGCGCGTGGCCGGTCTGCTCACCAAGAAGGCCCGAGCGCGGTAACGAGAACTAGGCGCGCGTGCAGCCGCAGATGCTCCTGCCCGGGAGGTGTCTGCCACAGCCCGGACACACGCGACGTCGGCGGCGCCACTCGAGCGCTTTCTTCTGGATCCCCGCCGTGATCATCAGGTAGCCGACGCCCGTGGTCGAGGCGAGGAGGAGAGCGGTTTCGAGTGACATGGAATTCATGGTTTTCTCCTGCGTGCGTGCGGATGTGCGTGGAAATACATTTCCCGACGGCGCCGATCCGTAACGTGGGTGTAGAGCTCCGTAGTCGAGAGATCGGCATGTCCGAGCATCTCTTGAACACTTCTGAGGTCGGCGCCGCCTTCGAGGAGATGCGTCGCGAACGAGTGCCTGAGAAGGTGCGGGTGGACGCGCTCGGGCTCGAGCCCCGCCTTGCCGGCAAGCCGACGCAGGATCAGGAACGCGCCCGCCCGCGTCAGCGCGCCGCCCTGTGCATTCAGGAAAAGCTCGGAGCGGTGCCGCCGGTCGAGGTGCGGCCGCCCTCTCGCGAGATACCGCCGCAGCGCGTCGGCAGCCTGGCGGCCGATGGGGACGACGCGCTCCTTGCCGCCCTTGCCGACCGTCCGGACGAGACGCTGGTCGAGGTCGACGCCCGCTCGATCGAGCGAGACGGCCTCGCTCACCCGGAGGCCCGCGCCGTAGAGGAGCTCCACGAGCGCACTGTCGCGAAGGGCCCGCGGCGTCGTTCCCACGGCCGCGTCGATCAGCCGCTCCGTCTCGCCGGGAGAGAGGGTGCGGGGAAGCCGGCGGATCCTGCGCGGGAGCTCGACCTCGGCAGCGGGGTTCTCGGAGACCGCTCCGATCAGGACGAGGTGGCGGAAGAACGACCGCGTCGAGGCGACACGGCGCGCGATCGTGGCGGCTGCAAGACCGTCGGCGCGCAGCTCTGCGATCCAGCGCTCGAGCTCCTCGACCGTGAGCGACGCAAGCGGTCTCCCGAGCCAGGTCGCGAGCGCCTCCAGGTCGCGGCGGTATGCGTCCACCGTCCGGGGCGCCAGCCTCGCCCGCGACAACGCGAGGAACGAGTCGAGCTCAGGATCGCGGATGGGCTCGGTCATAGACCCTTCGGAGCCGTCGGCCATCGACGTGGCTGTAGATCTGCGTGGTCGACAGCGAGCTGTGGCCGAGGAGCTCTTGGATCGTTCGGAGGTCGGCTCCACCCTCGAGGAGGTGAGTCGCGAAGGCGTGCCGGAACCGGTGTGGGTGGGGGAGACGCCGGCGGACGGTGCTCGTGTCGAGGCGCCTGCCCCGGGACGAGATGAAGAGCGCGTTCTCGGCGCCGGTCGCAAGGGTGGGGCGGACCTGGAGCCAGCGTCCGAGCCAGTAGGCGGCTTCCTCGCCGAGCGGAACGACGCGCTCCTTCCCGCCCTTGCCGAACACCCTGACCGATTCGCCGTCGAAGTCCACGTCGGCGAGATTGAGGTCGACCGCCTCGCGGCTACGGAGCCCCGCCGAGTAGATCAGCTCGGCGAGCGCACGGTTACGGATCTCGAGCGGCGCCTCGGCGCGGAGGGAGGCGAGCTCGGCATCGACCTCGTCCGCCTTCGGGGCAGTCGGCAGGCGGCGGGGCCGACGCGGGGCGAGCGGCGCGTCTGGGACGCGGGCAGCGCCGAAGGTAAAGCGAAGGAACGCCCGCACGGCGGCAAGCTTGCGGGAGATCGTCGCGGGGGCGAGCCTGCGGGGCGTACGTCCGGGCCGCGCCGAGCCGAGCGTCGCCGCATAGTCGGCGAGGACGCGGACATCGACGGCACCGAGGTCTGTGCCGCGGGCGTCGAGCCACCGGGCGAACTCCTCGATGTCGACGCGGTACGCACGGCGCGTCGACTCCGACAACGCCGGGCTCGCGAGATACCTATCGATTTCGGCTGCGGCTCCCACTGCGCACCATTCGCGCAGACGAAGGCCGCGTCCTGCCTCGTGGCGCGCTAGGGACCGTCTCCTCGACCGAGCTCGTCGGCGAGGAGCGAGTACATGACGAAGTCGACACGGCGGCCGAGCCGGGGGTTGAACCGGCTGGAGCGGAGCACGCCCTCCTCCGAGAACCCGGCCTTCTCCGCGACTCTGCGCGACGCCGGATTCTGCTCGTCGGCCCGCAGCTGCAGGCGTTCAATCCCGTGGTCGACGATCAGCCAGCGCGACACCAGCCGCAGGGCCCTCGTGCAGACGCCACGGCCGCGCGCGCCGCTCGCGACCCAGTAGCCGACCTCGGCGACGCCCTGGTCCGGCTCCAGCCACCTCACGCC
>DASZCE010000067.1:0-5352 GCA_035943455.1 Gaiellaceae bacterium
CGCCAGTACGGGACCATCGCGAAGAGCACGAGCCAGACCGCGATCGTCCACCCGTGTAGTCGCACCGCTCGCCTCCACGGGGCCGCGCCGCGGAACTCGAGGGCGGCCGCCGGTGCGGCCATCAGGCGCCGACCTCCTCACGCACCGCGTGTCGACCGGTCATTGCAGACGGCCGCGCGGGCAAAGCCCGTCCGGCCTGGAGGAGACATCGCAAGCGACGTCTCACGCGGCGGCCTCGTCGAGCTGGAGGCCGTGCATCGCCTGAAGCAGCGTCGCCTCGTCCGCCGCCGCGCCAGCGAGCTCGGCCGTGACACGGCCGCCGTAGATCGCCAGGACGCGGTCGCAGACGAGCGGAAACTCGGCCAGCTCGGAGCTGAAAAACAGGATCGCGGCGCCGTCGTCGGCGAGCTCACGCAGCAGGCCGTACACCTGCCGCTTCGTGCCCACGTCGATCCCTCGCGTCGGGTCGTTGCAGAGCAGGGCGGCGAAACCGGAGGCGAGCCAGCGGGCGATCGTGACCTTCTGCTGGTTGCCGCCGGAGAGCCGCCGAACCTGACGGCCGGCACGCATGTCGATCTGGAGCGCATCGACGGCTCGGCGGACGCGCCTGCCCTCGTCCCGCATGTTGATCGGCCCCCATCGGCGCGGCGAGTTGTACAGCGGCGCGGTCAGGTTCTCGCGCACCGACCGCTGCGGCAGCAGCGCAAGCAGCCGGTCCGGGGGCACGAGCACGACCTTGCGGCGGATGGCGTCGTACGGATGGCGCGGGCGGAAGGCGCTCCCGGCGACGCGGAGCTCGCCGCTCTCGAGCTTCCGCTGACCGGCGAGCGCCTCGAACAGCTCGTCCTGGCCCTGGCCCTCGAGCGCGGCCAGACCGAGAACCTCGCCGCGCCGAAGTGTGAACGAGATCCCGTCCACGGCGCCGACGCGGAGATCGGCGACCTCGAGCACGGCCGGCGCCTCGCCGGCCGCCTCCGCTTCGCCGCCCGGCAGCTCGGCCTCGTCGAGCTTGGACGCCTCCGCTTCGGCGCGGGCCGCCTCGGGCCCGAGCATGATCTCGACGATCCTCGCCTCTCCCCCTTCCTGCGGGACCACCGTGCCGACGTCTCGCCCGTCGCGCAGGATCGTCGCGCGATCGCAGGTCGCGATCACTTCGGCCAGCCGGTGCGTGATGAAGAGCACGGCGCGTCCGCGCTCTCGCCGACTGCGCATGACGTCGAACACACGCTCGGCGAGATCGGAGGGCAGGGCGGCCGTGATCTCGTCCAGGATCAAGAGCTGCGGGTCGTGGGTGAGCGCGCGCGCCAGGTCGAGCATCCGCAGGATTGGCAGCGGCAGGTCGCCGACGAGCTCGCGGAAGCTGACCGCGAGGTCCATCGCCGCGAGCTGTGAACGGACGGCGTTCACGGACGAGCCCGTCAGCCGGAGGTTCTGCGCCACCGTCAGATCGGGCACGAGCGCGGGGTCCTGGAAGACGGGCGAGAGCCCCAGCCGCGCCGCGTGCATCGGGGAACGGGCGCGCGTCGCGCGGCCGGCGACCGAGATCGAGCCGGCGTCGGGCCGGACGACCCCCGTGAGGCACTTCACGAGCGTGCTCTTGCCCGCGCCGTTCGCGCCCAGAAGCGCGTGCACTTCCCCCGCCGAGACGGAGAGATCGGCGCCGCCAAGGGCGACAACCGGCCCGTAGTGCTTTGCGACTCCGCGTGCTTCGAGAAGCGGCGCCGCGTCGGCGTTCATGGCACGGAGAACACGAAGGGGGCGGCAAGCCGCCCCCTTCGTGAGTCACGCCCGTCGGCTACGGCCCCTTGCACGCTCTGTACTGATCGAGCGTGTAGGTCGTCCACGGCGGGATCTGGAGCTGCGCACTCGCATCCGGCTGCAGCGGCTGGCTGGCGAACCTGTTGATCTTGGCCCGGTCGGCCGGCCAGGTCCAAACGTCCGGCCTCAGCTTGACCCAGCTAGGCACCGCCTGCTTGTCGAGCGCCCTCAGCGCCACGGTCACTCCCACGCCGCCGATCGACGACGGGTTCGTGACCGCCGCGCCCTTCAGCTTCGGATACCGGCTCTTGACCTGGCGGATGAAGCCGTAATTGTCCGCGCCCACGATCGGCACGTACGGCTTTCGCGCAGTCCTGAAGGCGTTGACGACCGTGTAGTCGATCCCGGACGTCCAGACGCCGTTGACCTTCGTGCCCGAGTTCAGGATGTCGAGCATCTGCTTTCCGCCCGGCGCGAACTGCCAGCCGGTGAAGACGGACTTCACGACCTTGATGCGCGGGTACTTGCGCTTTGCCTGCAAGAAGCCCTTGTGGCGATCGGTGTCGGCCGGCACGCCGGCGATTCCCCTCATCTCGACGACGTTGCCGCGGCCGCCGAGCCTCTTGAACAGCCACGTCGCGCCGATCCGTCCGTAGGCGACCTGGTCGTTCGTCGCGTTGTAGGCACCCGGGGCGCCGACGAACTGGTCGATGAACACGACCACGATGCCCCGGCTTCGGGCCTCTTGCGCGATCGGCTTCAATGCATTCGCGTTCGACGGGTTGATGATCAGCGCGTCGACCCGGGCCGAGATCATCGTGCGGATGTCGGCGATCTGGCCCGCGGTGTCGGTTTGCCGATGCGCGATCCGAAGCGACCTGACCTTCCCGCTCGCCAACGCCTGTGCCTTGATCGAGCAGATCATTCCCTCGCGCCAGCCATTGCCGACCAGCGTGTTCGAGATGCCGAGCGTGTACTTCTTCCCCGGCGCGCTCGTCGTCGCCTGACCCGTCGCGGCGAATGCCGCCACGAGCAGACCCACGGCAGCGAGGAGCGCCCCCGCACGTACGGCGCCGCGTCGGCTCGGTCTTCTACTCATACCCCTTCTCCCTCCTATCGGTTCCGGCACGTGTTCGCCATGTTCCTACATCACCTCCGCCCCCCGCAACACACGGGCGACGCGGCGTGCGTGTTCCGCATATGCGTCGTCGAAAAGCTGCCGAGAGCGATCGGGTCCGACGAGCGCGGCGCTCGTCAACACCGGTGGCATCGCGCCGCGCTCGACGAGCAGCGCGGCGGTTCTCGACTTGAGCTCGTTCGCGATCGCGACCGCCGCGATCGTGGAACCGGGCCCGATGGGCGTCTCAAGGCCGTCCACCGTGACGAGCGCGTCCCCGGGCGGGGTGCAGAGGTCGAGGACGACGTCGGCGTGGTCCAGGAGGCGCGTCCCCGACGTGTGGGCGGGGGTGCCGCGGCGCGAGTGCTCGACCGACGTGACGGCGATCACCGGCAGACCTCGGCGGCGCGCCCCCTGCGCCATCTCGATCGGCACCGCCGAGAGGCCGCCGACGCTGAAGACGACCATCACGTCCGGGGGACCCAGCTGGAAGTTGGCCAGGATCGCCTCGGCGAAGCCCTCCACACGCTCCAGGAACATCGCCTGTCGCTGCCCGTTGGCCCCGACGACCTGAGTGTGAAAGGTCAGCGACAGCTCCACGATCGGGTTGAAGCCCGGGTAGGACCCGTAGCGCGGGAACATCTCCTCGACAGGAATGCGCGAGTGTCCCGACCCAAAGAGGTGGACGAGCCCGCCGGCCGCGATCGCGTCGGCACAGAGGCGGCTCGCCTCCGCAAGCCCGTCTCCCTGCGTCTCCTCGATCCTGGCCAGAAGGACACTCGCCGCGTCGAGAAAGCGGCTCTCCTGCCTGGGTGCCGACATGGGAGTAGAGTGCCCCTGCATCAAGCTGTATAGACGTTTAGACAAGCGCGGACGCTACTGAGCGGCCGAAACGCCGTCAAGCCAGAGGAGGGTCGGCATGAGCGGTCACCGGGTGACGATGCTGGGCACGGGCCTGATCGGGCTCTTCTACACCCAGACACTCCACGGAAAGCGGGCCCGCGACCGCGTCGAGGTCGTCTACTCGCGCTCTCCTGAGCGCGCGGAGGCGTTCGCCGCGGAGCTCGGGGTTCCGCGCTCGACGACCGACCTCGAGGAAGCGATCGCCGACCCGGATACCGACACGGTCGTGGTCGGGCTCCCGAACCGGCTCCACGAGGAGGCGATTGCCCTCTGCGCCAGCCACGGCAAGGCCGTCCTCTGCACCAAGCCGCTCGCGCCGACCGGCGAAGAGGCGAAGCGCATCCTCGACACCGTCGAGCGAGCCGGCGTCTTCGCCGGCTACCTCGAAGACCTCGCCTACACGCCGAAGACGTTGAAGGCGATCCAGGCGGTTCGGGGCGGTCAGATCGGCGAGGTCACCTGGGCACGTTCACGCGAGACGCATCCTGGCCCCCACAGCGCGTGGTTCTGGGACGCGAAGCAGGCGGGTGGCGGGGCGATCGTCGATCTCGGCTGCCACTGCATCGAGATCATCCGCAACTACGTCGGCAAGGAGAACCGGCCGGTCGACGTCATGTGCTGGCTCGACACGCTCGTCCATCCAATCGAGGCCGAGGACAACGCGATCGCGCTGATCCGGTTCGAGAGCGGGGCGATCGGACAGTTCGAGGTCTCGTGGACCTTCCGCGGCGGCATGGACCTCCGCGACGAGGTCGCGGGTACCGAAGGGACGATCTGGACGAATCACTTCCTGCGCACCGGCTTCGAGATGTTCTCCTCGGGTGAGGGCGGCGGCTACGTCGCCGAGAAGGCCGAGACCACCAGCGGCTGGATGTTCCCGGTCGGCGACGAGCTGGCCGAGCTCGGCTACGTCGAGATGTTCGCCGACATGTTCGACGCGATGGACGACCGCCGTGAGCCGATGGAGACCTTGTACGACGGCTACGTGGTGAACGCGATCATCGACGCCTGCTACCGCTCGGCCGAGTCGCGGCGCTGGGAGCCGGTGATCCTCGAGGACTGGCGCGGCGGCGCCGTCAGTCGGATCGCGCCGACGCGGCGTGAGTGGGACGGGAAGACGCTGATCAAGCAGGAGCAGATGCCCGACGGCCGCCTGAAGCTGATCGTCAAGGACGAGGCGACCGGCGAGTTCAGCGACGTCGTGACCGAAGCGGTCCCGACGCACTGACGAGATCTGGATGCACGTCTCCTGGCTCCTGGCGGCCGTGCTCTTGGTCGGGGCAGGAGCAACGTCGGAGCGCACGTTCTCGGTGGCCGAGGCCAAGCGCGCCTTCTACGAACAAACCGGGATGCGCCTCGTCACGTTCCGGTCCGCTTCCACGCCCGACGCGGTGTCGCTCCGGACGAGCCCGTACCGGACGCGGCGGTTCGGCACGTTCGACAGCCTCGACGCGCTCGTCTGCGCGCACGGGATCAGCGGCCGCAGCCTCGGCGACGGCCCCGTGGACAGCTGCACCGAGGAGGGCTGGGACGCGGTGCTCCAGGCGAACCTGCGCTCGACGTTCGTGTACTGC
>DASZCE010000068.1:0-6894 GCA_035943455.1 Gaiellaceae bacterium
GGTCATGAGACCTCCTTCGATGTCGCGCGGATTCTCCCCCGTCGGACGCGACCGTTCAACCACCGACCGAGACGGCCTCGACCCCTGATTCAGCCAGAGCCGCTTGCGCCGCAGCCAGCCGCGCCAGCGGCACGCGGTACGGCGAGCAGGAGACGTAGTCGAGGCCGAGGGTGTGACAGAAGGCGACGGACGTGGGCTCGCCCCCGTGCTCCCCGCAGATCCCCATCTTGAGCTCGGGCTTGGTGTCGCGCCCGCGCTCGACTGCGATCCGCATCAGGTCCCCCACCCCGCTCTGGTCGAGGGTCTCGAAGGGGTTCCGTTCGAGTACGCCGTCTTGCAGGTAGTGCGTTAGGAACTTTCCCTCGGCGTCGTCGCGGGAGAACCCGAGGGCCGTCTGCGTCAGGTCGTTCGTCCCGAACGAAAAGAAGTCGGCCTCGTCGGCAATCTCGTCGGCGCGGACGCACGCCCGCGGCAGCTCGATCATCGTCCCCACGAGGTACTCGGTGTCGCCTTCCTCCCCAGCTGTCGCCACGGTCAGGGCACGCAGCCGGTGGAGCTCTTCCCGGAAGGCAACGAGCGGGTGCATGATCTCCACGAGGGGTGGATCACCGCCGCGGTCGCGCACCGCGATCGCCGCCCGGATGATCGCCCGGACCTGCATCTCGTAGATCTCCGGGTACTGGAGACCGAGCCGGCAGCCGCGCGTGCCCAGCATCGGGTTCGCCTCCTGGAGCGCGCGGATCCGTGCACGCATCCGGTCGTCGGCCGCTTCCTCGAGCGGCGGCAGGAACTCGTGCAGCGGCGGGTCGAGCAGGCGGATCGTCACCGGCAGTCCCTCCATCGCTTCGAAGATGCCCTCGAAGTCCGACTGCTGATGCGGAAGCAGCTTGTCCAGCGCAATGCGACGCTCGTCCTCGTCGGCGGCCATGATCATCTCGCGGACGACGGGGAGGCGGTCCTCCGCCATGAACATGTGCTCCGTACGGCAGAGACCGATGCCCTCGGCGCCGAACTCACGGGCCTTGGCGGCGTCCTCCGGCGTGTCGGCGTTCGCGCGCACCTTCAGCCGGCGCAGGTCGTCGGCCCAGCCCAGCACCGTCTCGAAGTCCTCATTGATCGCCGGCGGGATCAGCTTGACCTCGCCGACGATCACCTCGCCGGTGCCGCCGTCGATCGTGATCACGTCTCCTTCGGCGAGCTTGTGCCCGTTCAGCGACGCCGTTTTCGCCTTCGCGTCGAGCGTCAGCGCCTCGCAGCCGGCGACGCACGGCTTGCCCATTCCGCGCGCGACGACGGCCGCGTGCGACGTTATCCCGCCGTGCGCGGTGAGGATGCCCTGCGCCGCGATCATCCCGTGGATGTCGTCGGGAGTCGTCTCCCAGCGGACGAGAATGACGGCGTCGCCCGCCCGTCCCCGCTCCTCGGCCGTATCGGCGTCGAAGACGATGCCGCCCGAGGCCGCGCCCGGCGAGGCGTTCAGGCCCGTCGCGGCGACCTCGTAGGAGGCGTCCGGATCGATGCGGGGGTGCAGGAGCTGGTCGAGCTGGCCGGGATCGATGCGCGCGACGGCCTCCTCGCGCGAGATCAGCTGCTCGTCGACCATGTCGACCGCGGCTTTCAGCGCGGCGGCGGCGGTCCGCTTCGCGCTTCGGGTCTGGAGCAGGTACAGCGCTCCGTCCTCGACCGTGAACTCGATGTCCTGCACGTCCTTGTAGTGCTCCTCGAGACGCCGCATGGTCTCGACGAGCTCCTCGAAGGCGGCGGGCACGCGCTCTCTCATCGACGTGACCGGGTCGGGCGTCCGGGTTCCGGCGACGACATCCTCTCCCTGGGCATCCGCGAGGAACTCGCCGTAGAGGCCGGACTCGCCGGTCGACGGATCGCGTGTGAAGGCGACGCCCGTCCCCGATTGCTCGCCCTTGTTGCCGAAGACCATCTGGACGACGTTGACCGCCGTCCCCAGGTCGTCCGGGATCTTGTTGTAGCGGCGATATGCCTGAGCCCGCGGCGTGTTCCAGGAGTCGAAGACCGCCCGGACGGCTCGACCGAGCTGCTCCTTCGCGTCCTGCGGAAACGGGCGCCCGGTCTCCTCCTCGTAGATCTGCTTGAACGCATCGATCGCCGCGCGAAGGTCGCCCTCATGCTTCGCGAAGGCCTCCTCGAATCGCCCGGGGTCGATCCCGTCCACGACCTCGCCGTACATCTGAATGAGGCGGCGGTAGGAGTCGAGAGCGAAGCGCTCGTTGCCGGTGCGGCGAGCCAGCCCCTCGGTGGCCTCGTCGTTCAGCCCGAGGTTGAGGATCGTGTCCATCATCCCCGGCATCGAGACGGCGGCGCCGGACCTGACGGAGACGAGCAAGGGGTCCTCGGCGTCCCCGAAGCGCTTGCCCGTCGTCTGCTCCAGCCGCGCGAGATGCTCGTCGATCTCGTCCTCGAGCCCCTCGGGAAGCTCCCTGCCGGCCCTCATGTAGGCACGGCAGGCGTCCGTCGTGATCGTGAACCCGGCCGGGACCGGGATCCCGAGCTGCGTCATCTCGGCAAGACCGATCCCCTTGCCGCCGAGCAGGTCCCTGCCTCCGCCCGTCGGCTCGTCGAAGTCGTAGACGTATCTCGGCATGGGGAGCGGATTTTTCCACAGCAGCGATACTCCAACGCGTGGCGGCGCGGGAGATCGTGGCGATCGGCGGCGGCTGGTTCTGCGAGGGCTTGGCCCGCTTTCTCGTCGAGCTGACCGGTCGCGAGCGCCCGCGGATGCTCTACATCGGGACCGCGATGGCCGAGCATCCCGAGGGAGCGCTGCGGACCTACGACCGGTTCGCGGGGCTCGCGGACGTGTCGCGCCTGGAGCTCTTTCCGTGGCCGCCCGACGAACTGCAGTCGCTGATCTTGGAGTCCGATCTCGTTTTCGTCGGCGGCGGCAACACCGCGAACATGCTTGCGCTCTGGCGGGTGCACGGCATCGACGAGCTGCTGCGCGAGGCGCTCGACCGCGGCGTGGTGTTGTCGGGATCGAGCGCCGGCGGGATCTGCTGGTTCGAGCGCGGCGTCACCGACTCGTTCGGCCCGCAGCTCGGCGGGATGGAGTGCCTCGGGTTCTTGCAAGGCAGCTTCTGTCCGCACTGGAACGATGAAGAGCTGCGGCGGCCTCGTTATCACGAGCTCTTGCGGAACGGTTTTCCGGATGGATACGCCGCGGACGCCGGGGTCGCGCTTCGCTTCGTCGACGGGGAGCTCCGGGAGGTTGTCGCGTGCGACGACGGGTCGAAGGCATACCGGGTGGAGGTGCGCGGCGGCGCGGTCGTGGAAACGCCGATCGAGGCGCGGGCCGTGTGATCCGGCTCGTACCGATGACCCCGGAGTTCGTCGAGGCCGTGCTCGACGGACGCCGTGAAGAGGCGGCCGGACTGCTCGGGGTTGGACTGCCGGACGAGTTTCCCTCGAAGGGAGAGGAGGGCTTTCTCGGGTTCCGCCTGCGGCAGATGCGAGAGGACGAGCGCTTCCAGACCTGGTGCCCGCACGCCGTCGTGCTCGCCGACCAGATGATCGGACATGCGGGATACTACGGCCCACCCGGGATCAACGCGAACGACGCGCCCGATGCCGTCGAGTTCGGCTACAAGATCTTGCCGGCGTTTCGCGGGCGTGGCTACGCCACGCAGGCGGCGAGGATGTTGATGGAGCTGGCGGAGAAGCGTGCCGGGATCCGCCATTTCGTCTTGTCGGTCGGGCCGCACAACGAGCCGTCGCTCGCGATCGTCCGCAAGCTCGGGTTCGTGAAGACGGGCGAGCGGATGGACGAGGTCGACGGCCTCGAGCTCGTCTTCGAGCTCAGACGGGCCGACGGCCGCGCGCCCTGAACTCCGCGACCCAGGCGGCCGCCCGCAGCCCGAGCCAGATCGGCGCGAGCAAGAAGTAGAAGACGAACCCGGCGAGGAGCAGCAGCACCCACCACACCGCCCATCGCCAACGGGGAACCGGGGTTGCCCGAGCGGCTTGCGCCGCGGGGTTCACGAGGCCGTGGCCGCCGGGGCGCGGCGTCGCTCGACCATCGCGATGATGCGCGCGGCCGTCTCCTCGATCGAGAGCTCCGAGATCTCGATGACCGGGCAGCCGAGCCGGCGGTGGAGCGCAGTGGCCTCCTCCAGCTCCTCGTAGATCTCCAGGAGGTCCTTGTAGCGGCGGTTGTTGCCTCCCATTCGCTTGGCCCGGTCGGCTCGAATCTCGGCGAGCCGCTCGGGGTTGATCGTCAGTCCGACGATCTTCGACTGGTCGATCTCGAAGAGCTCACGCGGCGGCTCGATTCCCTTGACGACGGGCACGTTCGCCGCCTTCCAGCCGAGGTAGCCGAGGTAGATCGAGAGCGGTGTCTTGGAGGTGCGCGAGACGCCCACGAGGACGATGTCCGCCGCCTCGAGACCGCCGCCGACGCCGTCGTCGTACTTCACGGCGAACTCGATTGCGGCCATCCGCCGAAAGTAGTTCGTGTCGAGCGGCGGCCGGGCGCCGGGCGTCATCTTCGCGGCCTGGCCCGAAACCTTCGCCACGGACTCGATCGGCTGCCGGAGGATGTCGCAGTAGTGCACCTTTGCGCGACGGCAGAGGTCGTGCATCGCGTCGCGCAGCTCCGGCTTCACGATCGTGTACACGATCACCGCCGGACGGCCCTTTGCCCGCTCGACAGCGAGCCGCAGGTCGTCGACCGTCTCGACCATCGGATGGACGATGTCCTCGAACTCCTGGTCGGGGAACTGGGCCTCGAGCGCCTGGACGAGGCGCTTTGCGGTTGCGCCGGTCGCGTCCGAGATCATGTGCAGCTCGACGACGGTCACCGGCCGGAGCGTACCGGCCTAGCGCCCCGGCAGGCCATGTCCCGGTGCCTGCCACCGGGACATTGCACCGAGACATGGTCCTGAGGCGCCGCTTGCGGTGCCGTCTTCAGGATGTCGGGCTTTGCCCGGCATCCGTCGGCAATGACCGGTCGATGCGATCGATCATTTCGAAACGGCGTTTCGCGGGAGGAGGGACTATTGGGCGGCGGCCGGGCGCTGGCCGAGCGTTACCTGCACGGTGCGCTCGTCGCCGTTCCGCTTGATCGTGAGGGTGATCTTGTCGTCTGGCTTGCGTGCGTCGATGGCTTCGCGAAGCTCGTCGCCGGTCTTGATCGCCTTGCCGTCGACGGCCGTCACCTCGTCGCCGCTCTGTAGCCCCGCGCGGTCGGCCGGACTGCCGGCGACGACGCGGTCGATCCTCGCCGCCCCGTCGTCGGGGAGCGTGACGCCGAGGTAGGCATGGTCGACGTGCCCGTCCGAGATCAGCTCCCGCGCAACGCGCTGCGCGGTGTCACCGGGGATCGCGTAGCCGATCCCGTCGCTGCCACCGGACTCGCTGCGGATCTGGGCGGCGACGCCAACCACTCGGCCGGAGGAATCGAGCACCGGGCCGCCCGAGTTGCCGTGATTCAGCGCGGCATCCGTCTGCACGGCGTTCTCGATCGTGAAGCCGTTCGGCGACTGGATCTCGCGACCGAGAGCGCTGATCACGCCTGCGGTGAGCGTGCCCTCGAGTCCGAAGGGGCTGCCGATGGCGATCACGGGCTCGCCGACCTCGAGCGAGCCTTCGGGGGCGAAGCTCAGCGGCGTCAGCTCGGCGCTCGCCCGGTCGACGTCGAGGACGGCGATGTCGGTCGAGGGGTCGGTGCCGACCACCTTCGCCGCGGTCTCGGTCCCGTCCGAGTAGCGGACGGTGACCGACTCGGCGCCGTCGACGACGTGCTGGTTCGTGACGATGTGTCCTTCTTTGTCGATGACGAAGCCGCTGCCCGTCGCGCCGCCGGGGGTTTGATTGCCGAAGGGATCGGCCTGGGCGCCGGTCGAGGTTTGGATCTCGACGACGCCGTCCTTGACGCGCTGGTAGAGGGCAGAGATGGACGATGTGGTCTCCGCGACGGGCTGTGCCGCGGCGACGGTTGTGCTGGCGGCGTCGTCGCCGCGGGTCTCGAGCGCCACGCCCGCTCCGACCGCCCCGCCGACGCCGGCCGCAGCCAGGAGGGCCGCGGCAACGGTTGTCAATTGCTTGCTCATGCCGCCATCGAACACGCGGCGCCTAAGAGGCACCTGAAAACCACGTTGCAACTGCGTTAAGAGTCGTTAGCGCGGGATCTGCGCAAGATCCCCGAGCTGGCCAAGCGTGTCGCGCACGTCGAGGAGGAGCCGGAGCCGGTTCTCGCGGACGGCGGCGTCCTCGTGCATGACGAGGACCTCCTCGAAGAACCGATCGAGCACCGGCCCAAGCTTGGCGCCGGACTCCACCGCGGCCTCGAAGTCAGCGGTCTCGAGCGCGGCCGCGAGCGCAGGCTCGACCTCGGCAAGTGCACTCGCGAGCTCCTGCTCCGCCGGCTCGGTCGAGCGCTCGGGGTCGAGCCTGGGGGCGGCTCGTTCCTTCTCGCCCAGCCGGCTTGCGCGGATGTACGCCGTGTGGATTGGCTCCAGCCGCTCGTCCGGCAGCGCCGCAAGAGCCTGAGCGAGCCTCGCCACCGAGCCGAGATCGTGGACGTTCGCCGCCCGCGCCGCACGGACGAACTCGACGGGAACGTCCGGCAGCAGCCCTTCGAAGCGCTCCTCGACGAACTCGCCCACCTCGCCCTCGAGCAGCGGGCGTGGGATCGTGAGGCCGCCCTCGGTCGCCAGCCGGCACAGGCCGATCGCCGCCCGCCGCAGCCCGAACGGATCGCGGGAGCCGGTCGGCTTGTGCCCAAGCGAGAACGAGACGGTCAGGGTGTCGATCTTGTCGGCCGCGGCCAGGACGCGACCGGGCTCGGTCGCGGGAAGCGGCCCGCCGGCCGAGTCGGGCAAGTACTGCTCGGCAATCGCGGCGGACACGGCCTCGGGGAAGCCG
>DASZCE010000069.1:0-1799 GCA_035943455.1 Gaiellaceae bacterium
CTACGAGGCCGCCATGCGCGACAACACGGGGCAAGCTGCCCGCCAGCCCTCAGCCCTGACGTAGCCGCAACCGTGCGGGAGAACACGGCCCGACCGCGGCTGGGCTCGCTCTGGGCGATGGCAGAGCTGGGTGAGGGACCGCCGGCTCTAGACCGCCCGGCGATACCGGATGTGCGTGGCAAGCGGCGAATGCAGCACCTCTACCGGCTCGATGCCGAGGGACCCGACGCCGTCGAAGATCCGCTCGCCGGACCCGAGCAGGACCGGGGCGATGTCGAGCGTGAGCTCGTCGACGACCCCGGCGACGAGCGCCTGCCGAACGGTGGAGGCGCCGCCCGCGATGTCCACGCCGTCGTCGCCGGCCGCCTCACGCGCCTGTGCGTAGGCGGCGTCGAAGCCGTCGGTGACGAAGTGGAAGGTCGTCCCGCCCTCCATCTCGATCGGCTCGCGGGCGTGATGGGTGAGCACGAACACCGGTGCGTGGTACGGCGGCTCGGGCCCCCACCAGCCGCGCCAGTCCTCCTCCCACTCACCGCGGATCGGCCCGAACATGTTGCGGCCCATGACGTAGGCGCCGCGCGGGCGCATGAGCCAGCCGACAGCGGTCTCGTCGGCCTCGTTGGCGCGCTCGTCGCCGAGGTGCCAGCCGTGGAGCTCCCTTCCGCGCTTCCCAAGCGGGTGCTCGCGACTCTGGTCCGGCCCGGCGACGAAACCGTCGAGCGAGATCGACATGTGGCAGGTGGTGTCCGGCATCGCGACTCCTCCGAAGGCGTTGACGATTTCCAAGTAGTGGCCCGCGATCTACCAGGCGGCGAAGGGGTGCTGGTGGAGCGCGAGGCTCACGCGGCGACCTGCTCACCGAGGAAGGCGGCGAGCCCGTCGAGCAGCAGGCCGGTGCCGTGCTCGCGCTCCGCCGGATCCTCGAGGTCGTCGAAGAACGCGCCGTGCTCAGTGAAGATGAGCCGCGTGCCGTCGCCGTCGGGCTGCACCTCGACGGTCGTCAGCGACACGGAGATGAGCCGCCCGTCGAGCAGGAGGTCATAGGCGAAGACGATCCGCTCACCGTCGACGATGTCGTGGTACCGGCTGCGGAACTCGTGCAGCGCCCCGCGCGGATCGCGTCCCACGCTCACCTCGCTGCCGCCGACACGGAAGTCGAGCTCCCAATGGGCGTCGGTCCAGCCCTCGGGCACGCCGAACCAGCGCTGCTTGAGCTCCGGGTCCGCGAACGCGCGGAACGCCTGCGCCGGGGTCTGGCGGAACCGTCGCTCGATCGTGAAGTCGTGCTGGCGGATGCTCATCGGCGGTCTCCTTGGTCGGTGGGAAAGGCGTCGTCGAGGACGTCGGAGAGGCGGTCGAAGTGCCTCTCCCAGATCACGCGGTGCTCGGCGATCCACTGCTCGAGCGTGCGCATCGGGCCGGGCTCGAGCCGGCACGTCCGGACGCGGCCGACCTTCTCCGAGCGCACGAGGCCGCTGCGCTGCAGCACGTCGAGATGCTGCATCACCGACGGCAGCGACATCTCCAGCGGTGCGGCGAGCTCGCTGACGGACGCCGCGCCGCGCGACAGGCGGACGACCATCGCGCGGCGGCTCTCGTCGGCGAGCGCGTGAAACGCCCGGTCGAGCTGTGCTGCGTCGGCGGTTGGCACGGCCCGCATCGTAGCGTACACTTAGGCAGCTGCCTAAGTGTCCTCTGCCTTCGGAACGCGCGCCGCGTTCAGCGCTACTCCTGGCCAGGCGATAGCACGAGCCCGATCCGGCGGCCTTCGCCGGAGGTGATCGTTCCGGCCCTAGGAT
>DASZCE010000070.1:0-6904 GCA_035943455.1 Gaiellaceae bacterium
GCGGTGCTCGGCCGGGCTCGCGTCGATGTTGCCGGCGCGGTCGCGCGCCTTGACGGAGAAGACGTGCGCGCCGAGCGACAGCGCCGGATACGTGAAGGGGGAGACGCAGTCGCCGTGGTCGCCGCCGTCGACCGAGCAGGCAAACGAGCTTGCGCTCTCGTCGCTGGAGAAGGCGAAGGCGGCCGCGCGCTCGCTCGTCTCGGCGGCCGGCCCGGCCTCGATCGTCGTCTCCGGCGGATCGGTGTCGATCCGGAAGGGGCCCAGGTGGGAGGCGCCGCTCCAGCTGCCGGCGGCGTCGAGTGCGCGCAGGTGGAACCACCAGGAGCCGTCCGGACGATCCGAGCCGAGGGTTGTCGTCTCCGCTCCCAGATCGGTGCTCGTGTCGGGGAGTGTGTTCGCCTCCTCCGACCAGGCGTACGAGTAGCCGGCGACCGCCCCACTGCCGCTCCAGCTGACGACAACCGTCGGGTCGGACGACCAGCTGTCGACTGCGTGGCTCGGACTCGAGAGCGTCGGATTCGCCGGCGGCGTGGCGTCGATCCTGAACGGCCCCAGGTGCACGGCGCCCGACCAGTTGCCGGCGTTGTCGCGGGTGCGCAGGTGGAACCACCACGAGCCGTCGGCGAGCGGCTCGCTTGTCGTTCCCACTGCGGCTTCCTCGAGCGACTTCGCCGTGCCGGGATCGGTTCCGCTCTGCTGCGACCAGGCGAACGAGAAGCCGTCGACGCCGCTGTGGCCATCCGCCTGCCCCGACCAGGCGATGTCCACGGTCGGATCGTTCGACCACACGTCGACTGAATGGCTTGGGCTGGAGACTGTCGGGCTCGACGGCGGCGTGCCGTCGATCTTGAACGGCCCTAGGTGCACCGCGGCGCTCCAGTTGCCGGCTTCGTCACGCGTACGCAGGTGGAACCACCAGGAGCCATCGGCGAGCGCAGCGCTCGTCGCGCTCGTCGTCTTCGTGTCCTCCGTCTCGTCCGGCGACGTTGTCGAGATCTGCGACCAATCTGTCGAGTAGCCGGAGACGCCACTGCCCATGTCTGCGGCACCGCCCCACGCGACGTCGACGGTGCGGTCGGCCGACCAGTCGGAGGGATGTGTGCTCGAAAGCGCCGGGTTGCCGGGCGCACGGGTATCGAGCTTGAAC
Organism: Gaiellaceae bacterium; assembly: GCA_035943455.1. Classification (GTDB taxonomy): domain Bacteria; phylum Actinomycetota; class Thermoleophilia; order Gaiellales; family Gaiellaceae; genus JACDAN01. The sequence continues at coordinate 1,148 of DASZCE010000070.1, forward strand.
GGGCCGAGATGAACCGGCGCGCTCCAGTTGCCTGCGGCGTCGAGGGTGCGGAGGTGGAACCACCACGAGCCGTCGGTGAGCGCGCCGCTGGTCGTCGACGTTGCGGCCGTGTCCTTCGTCGCGTCAGGCGCCGTCGCTGCGTTCGGCGACCACTCGTACGAGTAACCGTCGACGCCGCTCAATGCGTCGGATGCGCCCGACCATGCGACCTCGACGGTGGCGTCGTTCGACCACGCTCCTACTCCATGACTCGGACTCGTGAGCGTCGGGTTGCCGGGAGCGACCGTGTCGATCTTGAACGGGCCGAGGTGCACGGCAGCGCTCCAGTTGCCCGCGTTGTCGCCGGTACGGAGGTGGAACCACCACTGCCCGTCGGCAAGCGGCGGGCTCGTCGCGCGCGAAACCGTCTCCTCGGCTTCCTTGGTCGTGTCGGGCGTCGTCGTTGGACTCTGCGACCACTCGTAGGAGTAGCCGTCGACGCCGCTGCCGCTGTCGGAGGCGCCGCTCCAAGTCACCTCGACGGTGTTGTCGTTGGACCAGCCCAGCGTGTTGGTGCTCGACAGCGTCGGATTGCTCTCCGGCGGGGTTGTGTCCGGACCGGTTGCCGAGACGCCGTCGCTCCAGTTCAAGACCCAGTCGCCGGCGTTGTACTGGTCGTTGAGCCGGATCACGTAGGTGACGCCCGACGTCGCGACGAGGTAGATGTGGCCGCCCCGCCCTCCGCCGACCTTGACGCCGGCAGGGGTGAGCGACGCGAGACTGGACCCGGTGTAAAGGTCGAAGTCACGCCCCGTCGCACTCCCGTTGACGTCGAAGCTGAAGAGCCCGCTGCGTGGCGCGGTCCAGCGGTACCAGATCGACATCGGCTGCGGGTAGAACTGCGAGTCGGGCTCACCGGTCTCCGCCGTGGCGCCGACGTTCGACGCGAAGACGGTTCCCGATGAGCCGCTGAGCGTCTCGCGGTTCGTGAAATTGTCGTTCGGCGGCGCGCCGAGCGTGCCGTCGTAGCTGAACGAGATATACCCGGCGACGCCGTTCTTCCCGTCGAGCGCGATCCGGTACGTCGTTCCGGCGGCCACCGAGAACGTGACTTTGCTCGTCGTGGCTCCGGAAACGTCGTCGTTGCTCGCGACCGGCGTCAGAGAGCCGACGCTCGAGCCGGTGTAAATCGCGAGCAGCGTGTCGATCGACGGGCCCCGGGTTTCCATCGTCATCGTTCCCGACCTCACCGCGCGCCACCGGTACCAGACCGAGTGGCCACCGGCGTTGCCGGCGTGGTTCGGCTCCCCGGCTTCCTTGCTCGCGCCGGTGGTGTAGAGGTCGAAGCTCCCGCTTCCCGTCCGGAGCGCGATTGCGTTCGCGAAGGCGTCGTTCTCCGGGACTCCCGGGGTCGGCGCCGGCACCGTCCACGTAAGCGTCGCCGGCGTCGGATCCGTGCGGCCGGCGGCGTCAACCGCGCGGACGCGGAACGTGTGCGGCCCGGCGGCGACGGTGTCGTATGTGCGCGGCGACGTGCAGGGGTAGAAGCCGACGGCGTCGAGCGAGCACTCGAACATCGACCCGACCTTGGACGCCGTGAACGTGAAGACGGGGTTCGCCTTCGCCGTCCACTCGCCGGGGTCGCCGTTGAGCGTCGTATCGGGAACCGTGGTGTCCGCCGTTCCCGCCGTCGCGAACCGGAAGCTGACCGACGCGCTCGAGATCCGCTGAGCCTCGGCGTTGTAGTAGAGCGGATCCTGCGCGAGGAGATAGGGCGTCCCCGGCGCGAGGCCCGTCGCGGGCCGGATCGTCGTCGACAGCGTCGAGTGGTCGTAGCGCGGGGAGGACGGCGCCTCGCGCCCGGTGAGGCCGCTGATCAGGCTCGCGCCGATGTGCATCGCCGGGTCGTTGCCGAAGTCGATGATCGGGTCCGTCGCGACGGGAACGTCGAGTGCGAAATCGTGTGGAGTGACGTCCTCGACCCAGAACTCCGCCGGCTCGGGCGGGCGCGGCGAGTCGGAGGAGGCGTGCGGGAACGTGACGAGTACGCCGCCGTTCATCGCCAGGACGACGTCGGCTTTCCCGTCCCCCGTCACGTCGCCGATCGCCATCGGCCCGTCCCAGTACTTGGCGCGGCAGTCCTCGGTGGCCAACGCCAAGAGCCCGTTGTCGAGCTGGCTCAGCTGCCGGAAGTAGCACGAGTTGTGCGCGATCTCCACGAGATCGGCCCGGCCGTCGGCGTTGAGGTCGCCCGCCTCGAGGTAGCCCTCGCTTAGCCCAGAGAACGTGTCGGGGTCGGACAGCGTTCCGTCCGGCTTCTGCGGGAAGACCTGCGTCCGGATCGCGTTGCTGACGACGTCCGTCCGGCCGTCTCCCGTCATGTCGGCGAGGACGATGTCGTCGCCGCACCAGTCGTCGTAGCGTCGCTTGGTGAAGCCGCCGCCCGCGTTCTGCGCGAAGACGTCGATCCCGGCGTAGTTCGCGGCGCAGCCGGCGATGTCGGCGCGCCCGTCGCCCGTCACGTCGCCGACCGCGACATTCCAGTTGCCGGAAGGGCTGATGGACGTGACGGTGAAGCTAGAGCCGCCTCCGTTCCTGAAGATGCGGATCCCTGTGTCGTCGGCGAGCGTGACGACGTCGCGCCGGGAGTCGCCGTCGACGTCGGCGACGACCACGTCGCGCGGGGGCGACGGCTGGGCGAGCACCGGCCCGGCTGTGAGCGATCCCGCACGCGCGTAGAAGATCTGCGGACCCGCCATCGTCGCGACGGCGACGTCGAGCGCTCCGTCTGCGTCGAGATCCCCGGTCGAGATGCCGTACGACCAGTTCTGGTCGATCGGAAACCACTGCGGATCGCCGAGCCCGCCAACCGCGCGCTGCGGCAGCAGCATCAGCTTGTCGAACGCCGCCGAGATGACGTCTTTGCGCCCGTCGCCCGTAACGTCGGCGACTTCGACGTCACGCAGGTATTCGACGCCAGCGAAGCTCCGCCACTGCTCGTCGTCGAAGAGGGCGGGAGCTCGTGCGTCCGCGACAGCGAGCGAGTAGGAACCTCGAGACGAGGCCATGCTCGAGACGTCCAGGTAGTACCGGCCAGCCGTGGCCGCCGGCACGAGCACCGCCTCCCGCCGCCCCGCTGTGTTCTCCACGCCCGAGCCCAGGCGGAGATGTTGGCCACCCGGCCCGATCGCGTCGATCGTGGGATCCGTCTCGACGGCGCGCACGGTCGGAGAGAGCGCCGGAGGCGTCACCGTCGCGCTGAACCACTTCGGGGCAGCGACGTCGACGGCATAGAAGTCTTCGTCGCCCTCCGGCGAGATCGTCCCTGATGCGGAAGCGAGGATCGGCGTCGCGCGCTTGGGCGCCTCGTTCGGCTCGTTCCCATCGCCGGACGGTTGCGCCGCGGCGGCCTGGAATCCGGCGCCGACGGCGGCATACGCGTCGGCGAGACCGAGCCCATAGAAGCTGTCGAGCCCGCGTGGACCGCGGTCCCAGGCGCGCAGCACCTGCTTGACGACATCGGCCTGACTCCAATCGGGATGCTGGGACCGAACGAGCGCCGCGATCCCCGCGGCGATGGGCGAGGCGAACGACGTTCCCGCCCCTTTCGCGTACGCCTCGGCGGGGCCGGGGGCGAGCGCCGTCGACGTCACGTCGATCCCGGGCGCCGTTAGGTCGACCCAATAGCCCGAGTTGGAGAACCACGCCGCGTCACCGACGCCGTCGGTTGCGGCGACAGCGACGTCGGCATACGCACCCGGATACGAGAAGACGGGCGCGCCGTCGTTCCCTGCGGCGGCCACGACGACGACTCCGTTCTTGCGCGCGTAGTCGATCGCGTCGTAGAGGGTGACGCTGTTGTCGGGACCCCCGAGCGACAGGTTGATCACCTGCGCGCCGTGGTCGGCGGCCCACGTGATCGCTCGAGCGATGTCGAAGTCGCTGCCGGCGCCCGTCTCGTCGAGAACCTTCAACGGGACGATCGACGCATTCCAGGCCACCCCGGCGACGCCGATCCCGTTGTCTGTCGTCGCGGCAGCGATCCCCGCGACCATCGTCCCGTGGCCCTCGTCGTCCTGCGCGACCGCGTCGCCGTTGACGAAGTCGTAGCCAGGGAGGATGCGAGCAGCGAGGTCGGGATGGTCGAGGTCGACGCCGGTATCGGCGATCGCAATCTTCACGGCGGGCGAGCCGCGGGTGACGTCCCATGCCGAGGGGAGCCTGAGGGGCAGCAGGTACTGCTGCTCCGTCGCGAACCTCGGGTCGTTCGGCGTCGCAAGGGCATAGCGCGTGTGGTTCAGCTCGACCGATGCGACGCGCGGATCGGCCTTGAACGCCGCCAGCGCTTTCTCGGGGTCGTCGACGGCGAGCAGCGACAGGCGGGTGCCGGGAATCGAACGGACGAGCCGTGCGCCATGCGCCTTCGCGGCCTCTTGCCGCCCTGCCGACCCGACGCCCGATCGGAACTTCACGATCACGGTCTTCGGATCGAATCGCCGCTTGGTCGGTGGCGCCTTCCGAAGCGGGACGTTGCCGATTGCGGCGGGCGACGTTCCCGGCGTGGTCGCCGCGCCGGCACCCGATCCCGCCGCGCTGAGGAGGGCCGCGACCACCGCGATTCCTACCCACTTGGCTCTCCCCGGCTTCAGTTGCGGACCCCCGGTCTCCAGCCCTCCCCCTTACGACTGGGAAACGCAACATGAGGATAACCCGGTGCGAGCCGCGGTGGGGGATACGATTGCAGGCCATGGCCGTCGCGCAGGAGACGCTTCAGCACCTCCGTACCGCGGGCCTCGCCGAGATCGATCCGGAGATCGCCGAGCTGCTCGGCCGTGAGCTGGAGCGCCAGCGCGGTCAGATCGAGCTGATCGCCTCCGAGAACTTCACCTGGCCCAGCATCTTCGAAGCGCTCGGGAGCACCCCCACGAACAAGTACGCCGAGGGCTACCCGGGCAAGCGCTACTACGGCGGCTGCGAGGTCGTGGACGAGATCGAACAGACCGCGATCGACCGCGCGAAGGACCTCTTCGGGGCCGAGCACGCGAATGTCCAGCCGCACGCCGGCGCGCAGACGAACATGGCCGTGTACATGGCGGCGCTCCAGCCCGGCGACACGATCCTCTCGCTCGAGCTCTCGCACGGTGGCCACCTGACCCACGGGCTGAAGGTGAACTTCTCGGGCCGCCTCTACACGATCGTCCACTACGGGGTCAGCCGCGAGACGAACGTCGTCGACTACGACGAGGTGCTGCAGCTGGCGAAGCAGCACCGTCCCGGCCTGATCATCTGCGGCGGGTCGGCGTACCCGCGCACCGTCGAGGCAGACCGCTTCCGCGAGATCGCCGACGAGGTCGGTGCCCTGCTCGTCTGCGACATGGCCCACTTCGCGGGCCTCGTCGCCGCCGGCCTCCACCCGAACCCAGTGCCGCACTGCGACTTCGTCACCTCGACGACGCACAAGACGCTGGCGGGGCCTCGCGCCGGCTTCATCCTCTGCCGGGAAGAGCACGCGCAGGCAGTGGACCGCGCGGTGTTTCCAGGGATCCAAGGCGGGCCGCTTCAACACACGATCGCGGCCAAGGCGACCTGCTTCCGCATCGCCGCGACGGAGGCGTTCCGTGACTACCAGCGGCAGATCCGGGCGAACGCCGACGTCCTCTCCGAAACCCTGATCGAAGGCGGGCTGGACGTTCTCACCGGCGGCACCGACACGCACCTGCTACAGCTCGACCTGCGACGTACGAACTGGACCGGCAAGGACGCCGAGGAGCGGCTCGC
>DASZCE010000071.1:0-5763 GCA_035943455.1 Gaiellaceae bacterium
ACGGCGGCCCAACCGATCCTTCAGCGCTAGAAGTGTGAGGTCGCGCCCGCGGGGTCGGCGTCGTAGCTCGCCGGCACGCCGTCCTCGGTGTACCACGAGAACGCGTACTGCCCGTCGTCGAGCTTCTTCGCGAACGAGCTCAGCTTCAGAGGATGGAACGTGTCGCACATGACGGCGAGCTCGTGCGTCTCGACCATCCCGATCGACTTCTCCGCGAGCCCCGGATGCGGCCCGTGGGGGATCCCGGACGGATGCAGAGTGACGGAGCCGACCTCAATGCCCTTCCGCGAGGAGAAGTTGCCGTCGACGTAGTAGATCATCTCCTCGCTCTGGAGATTCGAATGGTGGTAGGGAATGGGGATCGCGAGCGGATCGAAGTCGAGCTTCCGCGGACAGAAGGAGCAGATCACGAAGTTCGGGCCCTGGAAGGTCTGGTGTGAAGGCGGCGGCATGTGGATCCGACCGGTGATCGGCTCGAAGTCGTTGATGTTGAACGTCCACGGGTAGAGGTAGCCGTCCCACCCCACGACGTCGAAGGGGTGGTAGTCGATCACGTAGTCCTGATAGCCGTCGCGCACCCGGATCTTGAGCCGGAACTCGCCGCGCTCGCGGTAGGTCTTCAGCTCCGTCGGCGGGTGGATGTCCCGGTGGTAGAACGGCGCGTGCTCCATCAGCTGGCCGTACTCGTTTCGGTACCGCTTCGGGATCTCGATGAGTCCCGGCGTCTCGAAGAGCAGGTACCGCTGCGACCCCGACGGCTCGAAGTGGTAGGTCGTCCCGCGCGGGATGACGATGTAGTCGCCCTCGCGGTACGGGAGGTCACCGAAGGTGGTGTGCAGCGTTCCCGACCCCTCGTGGACGAAGTAGACCTCGTCGCCCTCGCCGTTCCGGAAGAAGTAGTCCATGTTCTCCGAGGGCCGGACGAGCGAGATCTCGACGTCGTTGTTCCACATCAGAAGGCGGCGACCCGAGATCTCGTCGCCCTCCGGCTCGATCCCGATCGTCTTGAAGTGCCGGTGTGCATGGGCGTCCGGCACCCATTCATCCCGCTCGATCCGCTCGAAGTCGCCGAGCTCCTTGATCCGGCACGGCGAGGTCAGGTGGTAGAGGATCGCCTCGTTCCCGGTGAACCCCTCGAGCCCCATGACCTCTTCGGTCAGGAGCGCCCCGTTGTCACGGAACTGGATGTGGCGCTTGCGCGGAACGTCGCCGCGGATCTGATAGGTGGGCATAGGCGAAGGTTACCTTCGCACGGGGGAACCCCTGGTTCCCCCGTGAGCCCCTCCTTGCGCTGCGGGTTCGCAATTCAAGCACTTGACGGAGCCGGCTACTCCCTCGCTCCGTCCAGTGTTTTCTTGCGTTTTGCGAGCCTCCCGCGGGGCAAAAGCCCCGCTCCGGCGGCGGCATCGTGCTCGCTCCGGAACCGGCTCAGATGCAGCCGGCTCGAAAGGCGGCGATCGACCTACGGCTCGAAGGCCCAGATCAAGGCGGTGGCGACCATCCCCGTGGCCACACCGGCCACGAAAAACAGTCGCGATCGGCCCAGCACGGGCAGAAGGCCGCCGGCGACGATCGGAACCGCCGGGACGACGAGGTTGACGAAGAGGAAGAGGGTGCTGTAGTCCGTCGGCTCCCCCGGGCCGTAGCCGCAGAACTCCTCTTCGGCGCCCGGATTCGGTCCGTGGTCTCCCGCGCCGCAGGAGTTCAGCAGCGATACGACGAACGTCGCGTACGCCACGAGCGCCGCCACGCCGATCGCGGCGACGAGCCACCCAGCGGAGTGTCGCCTGCGTTCGCCCATCATCGTCAACCCTCAACGTCCATCGACGGGCTCTGACCCCCTCGAGGAGCGTTGAGGGCGGCCGCGCGCCCGATGCGGTTGCGAAGCACGCCGATGCCCTCGACCTCGAGCTCGACCACGTCGCCCGGCTGGAGCCAGCGACCGTCGCCGTGCTCGAGGATGCAGCCCGTCCCGACCGTACCCGAGCCGAGGATGTCTCCGGCGTGGAGCTCCGTGTTGCGGGCGGCCTGCGCGACGATCGTCTCCCACGAGTAGTAGAGATCGCCGAGCTCGCCCCGTGATCGCTCCTCGCCGTTGACTCGGGCGACCATCGTCGCCCGCCCGCCGTCGAATTCGTCCCGGGTGACGACGATAGGCCCGAGACTCGTGGCGAAGTCCTTCCCCTTCGCCGGCCCGAGACCGACCTTCATCTCCTCCCGTTGCAGGTCTCTCGCCGACCAGTCGTTCATGACCGTGAAGCCGCCGATTGCTCCCTCGCCGCCGATGACGGCTGCGACCTCGAGCTCGTAGTCCAGCTCGTTCGTGCCTTCCGGGTACGGAATCTCCGCCTCCGGCCCGTAGATCGCGCTCGGGTTCGAGAAGTAGAACACCGGAAAGCGGTACCACTCGTCCGGTACGTCAAGGCCCCGCGCCGCCCGCGCCGTCTTCACGTGCTGCTCGAAGGCATAGAAGTCACGGACGGACGGCGGCCTCAGCACCGGCGGCAGCAGCTCGATCTCGTCCAGCCGGTACGCCGCGTGCTCCCGAGCGTGGCCACCGCCCGTGAAGAACGACTGCAGGGTCTGGGCCGCGAGCTGCACGACGTGGTCGTCCTCGATCCGGCCGGGCCAACCCCGGATCATCTCCTTCCCCCGTGGCCTGAACATGCAGAGGCGCATTACGGCTCGGTATGCACGACGACGTCGGCGACCTCCGGCAGCCGCTCGCGAATCCGCTCCTCGACCTCGCTCGCGAGGCGGTGTGCCTCGGCAAGGGTCCGCTCCGCCGGAACCCGCAGCGTCACGAAGACGAGGAGGCCTTCCTCGGTGCGCACGAGCCGGAGGTCGCGCGGCGGCTCCCCGGTCACGTCGCGGACGGTGGAGACGACCGCGTCCTCCTCCGGCGGCGCGGTGCGCCGGCCGGCGGCCGCCTCGCGGAGGGGCTCGAGATGCGTCTGCACCGCGACCACCTCCGGCAGCGCCGCTGAGATCGCATCCTCCACCTCCGAGCCAACCGCGTGCGCCTCATCGAGCGACAGCTCGCCCGGCAGCTTGAGGTGGAGCCCGACCTCGACCCCGCCGTCCACCGTCACAACCCGGACGTTGTGCACCTCGCGCACCCGCGGCACCGCTAGCGCCGCCGCGTGCACGCGTTCACGAAGCGCCTCCACGGTGCTCGGCTCGACGTGGACGACGACGTCGCTCCCCGGGAGTGCCGCCTGGACCGCCTGCTCGACCTGATCTGCAGCCGCGTGTCCCTGCCCGACAGCGCCCCCCGGCGGCACGCCGATGACGACATCGGCGAAATGCCGTCCGGCCGACCGCCGCAGCCGCAGCCGCCGCAGCTCGACCGACGGCTCGACGCGCCCGATCGCAGCGCGTGCTGCGGCGTCCGCGTCCGCGGGCGCGAGATCCATCAGCACGTCCACGTTGCTTCGCATCAGCCGAGCTGCGGCGACCAGCACGAGGACGGCGACGAAGAGCGCCGCGGCCGCATCAGCGCGGTTGTAGCCCGCAGCGACCAGGATCAAGCCGAGCAGGACGGCGATCGAGCCCGCCAGATCGCTCCCGAAGTGGAGCGCGTTGGCCTGAAGCGCCGGGCTGTCGTAGCGCACTGAGCCGCGGAGCGACACAACCGTCCGGCTCGCGTCGATGGCGATCACGGCCAGGATGACGACGAATGCGTACCAGGCCGCCTCGACGTCGGACTCGGACGCGCCTACGAGGATCGAGACCGCCCTGTACGAGATGAACAGACTGGCGACGACGAGGATCGCCGCTTCGGCGAGCGCCGCGAGATGCTCGGCCTTGCCATGGCCATAGGGGTGCCCTGGATCCGGCGGTCTGCCCGCGACTCCCAGCGCGAAGAACGTCAACAGCGCCGCGACGAGATCGGTGCCGGAGTGCACCGCCTCCGAGATCAGCCCCAGGCTGCCGCTCGCGAGCCCCGCTCCCAGCTTCAGCCCGATGAGTGCGAGCGCCGCGAGCACGGAGATGAACGCGGTTCGCCGCTGCGGGGTCACGCGCGAAGGCTAGATGGGCAGCCGAAGGGAAATCGGGAGCCCGCCTAGCGGGCTCCCGAAGCCACGCGCCGAGATCCTTACGCGTCCGCGATATCGCCGTAGAACTGTTCGCTCAGCGAGGTGCCTGCGCCCTTGCCCTTGTCCTGCCAATGGCGGAACAGCAGGCGCTGTCGCGGCGCCGTGTAGTTGAAGTTGAACCTGCACTGCGTGCTGTTCTCGAAGCACGAGAACGACGCGCCGGGGCCGAAGAACGTCGTCAGGAACACGTCCGTGAAGCCACAATCGGGTCCGCCGCACTGCGCGTTCGGGTTGTACGTCCCGCCGGTGACCCTGCCGCGAAGGAATCCGGTGAACCGCCCAGTGACACCCGGGCGAACCGTATGCCCGTGACGGCCGGTCGTATCGCAGGCGCCTGGGCTTGTGCCGCCGAGCGTGACGAAGGTGCCGCGGTCACGGCGGGTCAACGTGTAGGAACCGTCGCCGTTCGGTTTGACGAGGAACGTCCTCCGGACGGTGTCAGTGGCCCACGGGCCGCCGCACGAGCCGTTGTCGGTCGTGGTGACGACGAACTGGTGCTTTCCGCGTGCCGTCTTGCCTTTGCCTTTGTTGCCGGGATCGGCGCCGCCGGCAGCGACCACGGCGAGAGCGCCGACCATGAGAACGACGAGCGTCGACAAGCGTGTCATCGCAACCTCCTCGGTCTGGGAGTGCGTCTTTCCGCCGTTCGGGGCGGGATCCTGCCGGCGAGGGCTTACGCGATCTCGCGTCGGAGCGCCGACCGTGCGGCGTAGTAGCCGCAGAGTCCGTGGACGCCGCCGCCGGGCGGCGTCGACGACGAGCAGAGATAGAGGCCGCTGACGGGCGTCGAGTAGGGGTTCAACCGGATCGCGGGTCGCGTGTAGAGCTGACGGAGGTCCTGGACGCCGCCGTTGATGTCGCCACCGAGATAGTTCTCGTTCTCCCGCTCGATCTCGGCCGGCCCGCGAACGCTTCGCTCGAGGATCAGCTCCCGGAACCCCGGCGCGAAGCGCTCGATCTGTGCCTCGATCCGCTCGGTCATGTCGGCTCGCGATCCGTTCGGCACGTGACAGTACGCCCAGAGCGTGTGCTTGCCGTTCGGCGCCCGGCTTTCGTCGAAAAGGCTCTGCTGCGCGACGAGAACGAACGGGCGCTCAGGCGCTTCGCCGCGCCAGACCGCTGCCTCCGAAGCGGCGATCTCCTCGAGCGTCCCACCGACGTGGATCGTGGCCGCACGCGCACAACCGTCGGCCTTCCACGGAACCGGCCTATCGAGCGCCCAGTCGACCTTGAAGACCCCCGGCCCGTAGCGGTAGCGCCGGAGCGCCCGCACGTACCGCCCGGGAAGCCGGTGGCCGGCGACGTGAAGCACCTGTCGCGGCGTCAGGTCGAGCATCGTCACCCGCGACTTCGGCAGGTCGTCGACGGAGGCGACGTGCCGGCCGAGCTCGATCCGGCCACCGAGGGAGCGGAGGTACGCGGCCAGCGCGTCGGCGAGCCGTTGCGAGCCGCCGCGGACGAGCGGCCAGCCGTACATGTGTCCCAGCAGGCCGAGCACGAGCCCGAACGACGCCGGCGGAGGCCGGTGGAGATCCTGGATCGAGTGCGCGGCGAGCCCGGCGACGAGCGCACGGGCCCGCTCGCCCTGGAATCGCTTCGCGAAGCCGACAGCGGAACGGATCGCATGCACGCCGAAGCGCGCCGCGACCAGGGGTCGCGAGGT
>DASZCE010000072.1:0-3885 GCA_035943455.1 Gaiellaceae bacterium
CCGGGGTACGGGCCGCCGGGGAAGTACTCGCGTGCGATCTCCTTCGCAGTGGCGACGCCGAGCGCGCGCGCCGAGCGGTCCGCAACCTGCCGCTCCGCCTCGCGACGGGGCAGCCGCGAATCGGAGGGGAGCCAGCGCTCCGCGAGGTCCCAGAGCCGTTGCTGGCCCTGGCGGCCGGCGATCACGACCTTTCCCTGCCGGTGGAGGAACTGCAGCATCTGCGTGACGTTGCGGTCGTTCGTCCAGCCGGTCGATTCCCAGCGCACGTGGGTGAGCCCCTTCAGCTCGCGCGACGCGATCGGGCCGTGCTTGCGCAGCTGGCTCAAGACTTGGCGCCGCAGCGCGGCGTTGCGCTCCAGCCAGACCTTGACGCGCTCCGTCCAGACGGCGCTCCAGGACGGGTAGCGGGCCATCGTGTCCGCGTGGATCGGGTAGTGGTCGATGGGGACGAGAGCCGCGTCGTACTCGTAGAGCTGACGGTCTTGCCAGCGGAGCTGCTCGAGCTCGTCGCGGTCGTACGCGCCGAGCCGGCTCCAGAGGACGAGCTCGTGGCTGCGGGCGATCGAGTTCGTTGGGTCGAGCTGGAGGTAGCCGAGATGGCGGGCGAGGTCGAGGATTCCGGTGCCTGGCGGCGCGGGGAGGAGCTGGCTGGAGACGGCAAGCCGCCGGGCTTGTGCAAGCGTTAGCCGGATGGAGCTCATCGAGTTCGTACTCTCGCAACTCCCGCCGACCCCGGCACGGGTGCTCGAGGTGGGCTGCGGAAAGGGCGAGCTCGCGCTGGCGCTAGACGGGGCCGGCTATGCCGTCGTCGCCGTCGATCCGGAGGCGCCGCAGGGGACGATCTTCCGCCGGACGTCGATCGAGGCCTTCGACGAGGCGGGGCCGTTCGAGGCCGCCGTCGCGAGTCTCTCGCTCCATCACGTCCATGACCTCGGCTGGGTACTCGACAAGCTCGTTCGTCTGCTGCGAGGGCCGCTGATCCTCAACGAGCACGCGTGGGACCGCCGCGAGCCGATGACGCCGGAGTGGGAGGAGGAGCACGCGGGCCTCCACGGCTACGCGACGATGCGTGCAGAGCTCGATGCGCGCTTCCTGGAGCGGTACTTCGAGTGGCGGCCGTACCCGGTGGACGGGGAAGACGTTCCCGGACTTGGTTTCCGCTACGTCGGCGTGCCGCGGTGACGCCAGTGGACCGCGGCGTCCTCGGGGTACGGTAGCCCGCTCGCCTCGACCGATTGCAGGAGCTCATCGACGTCGAAGAGGATGCGCCGAAATTCGACGCCGACACCCGCGCCGTGGACGCTGAGGATCGCGTATTCGGCGCAGACGTCCGCGCGGGGTGGTGATTCGGCCTGGAAGTGGTCGAGCGGGAACCCGACGCTTCCCGGGTTGACGTAGTAGGCGTCGCCCAGCCGTCGGGCCCATTGCTGATGGCTGTGTCCGCCCGCGAACACCGTCGCGTCCAAGCCCTCGAACGGTGCTCGGAAGTCCGCCTCGTCCATCCACGGGCCGACGGCCTCATCACGCGAGCGCGGTGTGCCGTGAAAGGCGAGGAGCGTTCGGCCGTCGCCGAGGCCGAGCTCGACCGTCGGCTGAAAATCGCGGTGGAACGCCCGAAGCTCATCGGAGAGCTGAGACTGTGACCACTTCACGTTCTCGATCTGCTCGGCGCTGAACTCCTCCTCCCCCGGATCGAGCGTGAGCAGGAAGTGGTCGGAGTTGCCCATCACCGCCGGCCAGTCGAGTTCACGGAGGAGCTCGAGGCACTCGAGCGGCTGCGGTCCGCCCTGCGCGTGGTCGCCGAGGCAGACGCCGCTGTCAACGTCCTGGCGCGCGAGGTCGCCGAGCATCGCGCGAAACGCGACCCCGTTTCCGTGGACGTCAGAGAAGAGCGCGACTCGCAACTACCTGTTGTGTGCGAGGTACTCGAGCAGATCGGTCCGAGTGAGCACCCCTACCGGCCGGCCATTCTCGGCGACGACGACCGCGTTCGTCCGCCCGGTCAACGCGGCGAAGACCTCGTTGAGCGGTTGCCTGAGATCGATCGCGGCCAACGGCGGCTGCATCGCGGCAGCCACGTTCTCGTTGAGGGCGTCCGGGTTCTTGAACACCCGGTCGAGCAGGTCGCGGTCCTGGAGCGAGCCGATCACGTCGGCGAGCGATTCGACCTCGCCGTCGCGAATCACCGGCAGCTGCGAGATCGAGTAGCGCTGCATCAGGTCGATCGCTTCGCCGACCTTCTGGTGGGACCCGATCGTGACGAGGTCGGGGATGTGGGGCTCCTCGGTCCGCTTCGAGCTGAGCACCTCCGCGACCGTCGGCACCGGAGCCGCCCGCTCGAGGAAGCCGAGATCGAGCATGTAGTTGTCGTCGTAGAACTTCGAGAGGTACGCGCGGCCGCTGTCCGGGATCAGCGTGACGACGAGCTTGCCGGGGCCGAGCTGCTTCGCAACCTCGATCGCGGCCCAGGTCGCGGTCCCGCCCGACCCGCCGATCAGCAGCCCCTCCTCGCGAGCCATGCGTCTCGCGGTGAGGAACGAGTCCTTGTCGGACACCGTCACCCACTGGTCGACGACCCCGCGGTCGAGCGTCTTCGGATAGAAGTCCTCGCCGATCCCCTCGACGAGATACGGATGCATCTCCTCTGGGCCGGCCGTATAGATCGAGCCCTCTGGGTCGGCGCCCACGATCAACACGTCCGGCTTCTGTTCCTTCAGGTAGCGCCCGGCGCCGCTGATCGTCCCGCCGGTGCCGACCGCGATCACGAGCGCATCGAGCTCGCCGCCGGTCTGCTCCCAGATCTCGGGCCCGGTGGTCTCGTAATGCGCCTCCGGGTTGCCGGCGTTCGCGTACTGGTCGGGCTTGTAGGCGCCCGGGATTTCCTCTGCGAGCCGGTCGGAGACCGAGTAGTAGCTCTCCGGCGACTCGGGCGCGACCGCGTATGGGCAGATCACGACCTCCGCTCCGTAGGCTCGCAGGAGCGAGATCTTCTCCTGGCTCATCTTGTCCGGCATGACGAAGATGCAGCGGTAGCCCTTGATCGCTGCGGCGATGGCGAGACCTGTGCCCGTGTTCCCGGAGGTCGGCTCGACGATCGTCCCGCCCGGCTTCAGCTTCCCCTCCCGCTCGGCGGCTTCGATCATCTTGATCCCAATCCGGTCCTTGACCGATCCGCCCGGGTTCAGATACTCGAGCTTGGCGACGATCGTGGCAGCCTCCTCCGGGACGATCTGCTGCAGCCGGACGAGCGGCGTCGAGCCGACGAGCTCGAGCACGGTCGGGTACGCACGCGTCATCGCCGGAAAAGCTTAGACCTGGGACTAAAGCTTTTCGGCTGGCTGGAGCATCCTTCCAGCAGTGAGACGTCGCGGCGGTTCCCTCGCCGAGCTCGAGCGTTTGTACCGCGAGCGCTATCCGGTGTTCCTGCGTGTCGCGCGCGCGACGCTTCGCGACCACGCGGCCGCAGCGGACGCCGTGCAGGACGCGTTCGTCGAGGCGGTGCGCAGCCGACGCTCGTACCGGGGCGACGGGTCGCTGGAGGCGTGGATCTGGCGGATCGTCGTGAACGCGGCACACCAGCGGCGACGGGAGCTCTCACGCGAGGCCGTCGCCCCTGCAGCGGAAGCCCAGGTGCGCGGGAACGGCTTCGGTGGGCCTGTGCGGGCAGCGATTGCCTCGCTCCCGGAGCGGCAGCGCCTGGCGCTCTTCCTCCGCTATTACGCCGATCTCGACTACGCGTCGATCGCGACGGTACTCGGGGTCGCCGAGGGAACCGTCGCAGCGACCTTGAACGCCGCGCATGCCGCCGTGCGCCGCACGCTGGAGGAGGCCGAACGATGCAGGAGCTGAGAGACGTCCTCGAACGCGCTGAGCCGCTCCCGGAGG
>DASZCE010000073.1:0-1934 GCA_035943455.1 Gaiellaceae bacterium
CCCCGTGGTTGCAACCGGTGGCACCCGATCGCAAATCGCAATGCCTTAGAAACCGCAGAAACACGCGAAAACCGTTGCCGTGGGTTGCGACCGGTTGCGGCGAGGGTTCCATGGTAAGGAGGGGGTCATCGGTTCGAGTCCGATAGAGGGCTTCACGAAGTTCCTGCATATAGCTTCTTCTGTTGCCGGGGAAGACGACGGACGGCGGGTGCGACGTCCACCAAAAGTCCACCGGTCAGTCAGGTGGTGCCAGCTCCGGTCGCTCGAACGCTGTGCCGGAGCGGGTTTGCGGCCTTCCGTTCCGACGTCCACCAGACGTCCACGCGGTATCGTCGCCGGCAAGGGAGTCGAGGAGCGCCACCGCGTGCTCGCGGCCGTCGCGGGCGAGATGGCCGTAGTGGTGGTCGATCATCGCCAAGCTCGCGCCCATAGGCTGGCACCATGAAGATCTTCAATCTCAACAGCGACGAGTGGGATCGCACGGAAGAGCGAGAGGGCTGGCGGATCAAGGACGCCTGGGTCGGCGCGCACGTCGACGCCGAGCTGATCGGCGCGAGCATGTACGACGTCGAGCCTGGCAACAAGCAGGGGCCGTTCCACACGCACCACGCGAACGAAGAGTGGGTGATCGTCCTCCGCGGCGAGCCGACGCTCCGCACGCACGAGGGCGAGCAGCAGCTGCGCGAGGGCGATGTGGTCGCCTTCCCGCGCGGCAAGGAGGGCGCCCACCAGATCCGCAACGACACGGACGCGCCCATCCGCGTGCTCATGCTCTCGACGCTGATCGCGCCCGACATCGTCGAGTACCTCGACACCGGCAAGATCGGCGCGCGCAGCGTCGCAGGCGACCGGATCCTGTTCGCCCGCCCGGGGCCCGAGCTCGAGTACTGGGAAGACGAGGACTAGCGTCGGTCCTAGCCGTGGAGCGTGTGCGGATCGACAAGTGGCTCTGGGCGGCCCGCTTCTTCAAGACGCGCTCTGCCGCCACCGACGCCGTCGCCGGCGGCCACGTGAAGGTGGACGGCGAGCGTGCGAAGCCGTCCCGCGAGGTCGCCGTCGGCGACCGGCTCGAGATCAGGCGAAACCAGCAGCGCTGGACGGTCGACGTGCGAGCGCTCGCCGACCGGCGCGGCCCTGCGGCAGCCGCCCGCGAGCTCTACGAGGAGACGCCGGAGTCCGCGGCCGAGCGCGAGCAGCGCCGGCTGGAGGCGAAGGCGAGCCGGCCGCTAGGCGCCGACCTCGGCGCGCGGCCCACGAAGCGCGACCGCAGACGGCTGGGCGCCCTCCGCCGCGGCCAGCGGCGACACTAGGCGCGCACCACCGCGTACCGCGCGCACGCGAAGTCGCGGTTCCGCCCCAGCTCCTCGAGGCGCAGCTCGACGCGGCGCGGCAGCAGCGGCGCTCCGGAGCCGAGCGTCACGGGAGCGATGTAGACGATGACCTCGTCGAGCAGCCCGGCGTCGGCGAACTGACCGGCGAGATCTCCTCCGCCGACGATCCAGAGATTCTTGCCGCCCGCCGCCGCCACCATCTCCTCCCGCGATCGCCACCTCATTGTTGGTGCTCGCGGCGCCCTTGAACCAACGTGTCAACGAAAACCGTAGCCCAGTCGTTCTTGACGCCGACCACCGTCCAGCCTTTCTCGGACCTGCATCAGCGCTGGCGCCGAGATCGTTGTCCGTATCGTCAACAGCGCGCGGACACAAAACGGACACATCAGAAACGACACGCGCGACGTCTCGCGACGCATGTCTTCGCGCTCAAACGACCGCTTTGCAGGAGAAATCGTGTCGCGAATGATCGCGCGATGGTAAGGAGGGGGTCTCCGGTTCGAGTCCGGAAGAGGGCTTCCGCTTTCCCCCTGCTCAGCCCGCGGTTCCGCTCTCGAGGCTGGCGGCGGCCGCGGGCTTCGACGTCCACGCGGCGTCCACGAG
>DASZCE010000074.1:0-3555 GCA_035943455.1 Gaiellaceae bacterium
CGAGCATCAGCGCGATCCCCGACATGGCCTGGACGGGGACGTCGTGGAGAAAGAGCGCCAACCGACGGCGCTCGTCCTGCTCGGCGGCGATCAGCTGGTCCGAGCCGCGCACCTGCTCGGCGTGCCGTTCCTGGACGCGGAGGAGATAGATCGCGAGGGCGGCGGCTGCGACGACCGCGACGGCCAACGCGCCGAACGCGAGGGCGGCGGAGTCGAGAACGACTCCGAGGAGAGCTACGAGCGCCGCCGCCGCGACGGAGGCGACAAGCATTGAGGCCCGGCGGCTGACTCTAGTCGATGATCGCTTCGCGAAGCGCAATCGCGACCGCATGTGTCCGCGTGTCGGCCTCGAGCTTGGTGAGGATGTGGCGGACATGACTCTTGACGGTCTCCTGGCTGATGAACAGGCGGGCGGCCACGTCGGCATTCGACATGCCGTCTGCGAGCAACTGCAGGATCTCCCGCTCGCGGGCCGTCAGCATGTCGTCGCGGTCGCCGGGGAGGAACGCCGGCATCAACGCCGGATCGACGTAGCCGTCCCCGGCTGCAATCTTCTCGATCGCCTTGACGAGCGTCTGGTGCGGCGCCTCCTTGAGGATGTAGCCCTTGGCGCCCGATTCGAGACCGCGGCTCAAGAGGCTTCGTTCGCTGTAGGCGGTGAAGATCAGCACCGAGGTCTCCGGAACCTTCGCCGTCAACTGCTTGGTCGCTTCCAGCCCGTCCATCCCGGGCATGCGGACGTCCATGATCACGACGTTCGGCTTCCGCCGTTCCGCCATCGCCACGGCGGAGGCGCCGTCGGACGCCTCACCGATCACGCGGATATGCGGCGCCCGCGACAGCGAGAGCCGGAGTCCTTCGCGGACGACCTCGTGGTCGTCGACGATCAGGCAGGTGATCTCCTTCTGGCCGTTCGAGCTCGGGTCCTGGGCCACGGCAGGCGAATTCTAGGGACGGCGCCGGATTTCCTGGTGCCGTGGCTGGCGCGTTCGCACGCGTCCCGCACAATTGCGGCGTGGCGGAGCGGATCACCGTCTTCCTCGCCGACGACAACCTGATCGCCCGCGAAGGGGTGCGGGCGCTGCTCGCCCTCGAGGACGACCTCGAGGTCGTCGGGGTAGCGGCCGACTATGACGAGCTCGTCGCCGGCGCAGAGCAGCTCGCGCCGCACGTCGTTGTGACCGACATCCGCATGCCCCCCAACTTCGAGCGGGAGGGGATCGAGGCCGCCAAGGAGATCCGCAAGCGCCACCCCGGCACGGGCATCGTCGTGCTCTCGCAGTACGACGATCCGCAGTACGCGGTCTCGCTGCTCAGTGACGGTGCGGCCGGGTTCGCGTACCTCCTGAAGGATCGCATCGCCGAGGGAGACCAGCTGGCGCGGGCGATTCGCGAGGTGACAACGGGCGGCTCGATGCTCGACCCGAGGATCGTGCAGGCGCTGGTGACGCCCGTCCGCGACGAGAGCCTGACGGCGGCCGAGGAGCAGTTGCTGGAGCAGGTAGCCGCCGGTAAGCACATCAAGGCGATCGCGGCCTCGGAGCGGACGACGCCGGAGGCGGTGGCCGACGCTGTAGAGCGGCTCTTTCGGAAGCTCGCGGACGAGGCCGGCCGAGGCGACGAGCGGTCGCTCCAGCGGCTGCGGCTCCTCCACCGCGCGATCGTCGAGCGCGAGGAACAAGGAGAGCGCTTGAGCCGGCTCCTGCCGGGAGGGCTTGCGGAGCAGGTCCGCGAGGGCGGTCGTCGGATCGGGGAGACGGAGACGCTCGAAGTCACGGTTCTCATGTCCGACGTCCGCGGGTACTCGGCCATCGCCGAGGCGGCGGATCCGAGTGCGCTGGCCCGCCAGTTGAACGCTCATCGCGCCGAGATGACGCGCGCGATCCTCGACGCGGGCGGTACCGTCATGCAGTTTGTCGGCGACGCGGTGATGGGAGTCTTTGGCGCGCCGCTTCCTCGGGACGACCACGCCGAAGGCGCGCTTACCGCCGCGCGCGAGATGCACGTGCGGCAGGCGAAACTCAATGAGGAGTGGGAAGCAGAGGGACTCGCGCCGTTCCAGCTCGGCATCGGTCTCTCGACCGGCACGGTCGCCGCCGCGCTCCTTGGGTCGGAAGAGCGCGTCGAGTACTCGGTTGTCGGCGACAGCGTCAATCTCGCGCAGCGCCTCCAGCAGCTCGCCGAAGGCGGCGAGACCGTGGTCAGCGACGCGACGCTGGCTGCGCTCGCAGCGCCGCCCGAGGTCGAGACGCTCGAGCCGACGAAGGTCAAGGGGCGCGAGTCGAACGTCCGTGCATACCGGGTGGTCGCCGCCGCCGAGCCCGACGAGCCAGCGAGGGAGCAGGCGACGCCGATGGTGCGTGTGCTCGTCGTCGACGACCAGCGGCCGTTCCTCGAGGCGGCGAAGCTGGTCGTTGCCGCAACGGACGGTTTCGAGGTGGTCGGCGAAGCCGACACCGGCGAAGCAGCTGTCGAGCTCGCCTCGTCACTCGCTCCCGACCTCGTCCTCATGGACCTCAACCTGCCGGGCATCGACGGCGTCGAGGCGACGAGGCGGATCGTGGGGGCGTCGCCCCAGACGGCGGTCGTCGCGCTCTCGACGGAGGTCGGCCTCGCGACGCGCGCCGTTGCGGCCGGTGCAGCCGCGTTCATCTCGAAGTCCGAGTTCGACCCCGACCGGTTGCTCGACGCCTGGTCGTCGGCGAGGGGCTGACGGTCTTGTCGCGAAAACGGCTCGAAGTCACAATCGAGCAGTGACGCCACGGTCTCGCGCGCGACTCGCATGGGCGCTGCTCGCGCTGTACGTCGCGCTGTTCGGGGGAACACTCGTCTTTGCCGCAGTGGTGGGCAACCATTGGGGCGACGTCGGCTGGATCGTGCTCTTCGTTCCGTTCCCGATCGTGGGCGCGCTGATCGCCTCGCGGAACGCTGGAGGCGCGGTCGGCTGGATCTGCCTTGCGATCGGCGTCGGCGTCAGCGCCACAGGGTTCGCCGAGGCGTACGCCCTCTACGCGCTCGAGATCAATCCGGGGTCACTTCCCGGCGGCGCCTACGCGGCCCTCGCCACCTCGTTCAGCTGGGTCGCCTTCATCGGCCTGATCGGCGTCTACCTGATCCTGTTCTTCCCGGACGGCAAGCTTCCGTCTCGCCGGTGGCGCCCGCTGCCCTGGATCGCAGGCACGGCGATGGCGACGGCGGTGCTGGCCGGAACATTCTGGCCGGGCCACATCGAAGGGGCACCCACGGGGGTCGAGAACCCACTCGGAGTCGAGGGTGCGAAGCGTGTGCTCATCAGCATCTTCGTGGCGTCCATCGTCACGTTTTTCCTGTGCATCCTCGCGTCGGTCGTCTCGGTCGTCGTCCGGTTCCGCCGCTCTCGTGGCGAGCAGCGCCAGCAGCTGAAGTGGTTCGTGAGCGCCGTCGTGTTCACGGCCGGCCTCTTCTTCCTGAGCTTCCCGATGAGTCTCGTCTCCGAGAAGCTCACGGGCCTCTTGAACATCGCGAGCGTGCTTGCGTGGCCGACGCTCCCGATTGCGGTCGGGATCGCGATCCTCC
>DASZCE010000075.1:0-3435 GCA_035943455.1 Gaiellaceae bacterium
GTCCTAGCCAGGTAATCGCGTCCCGTAGTCAACAGAAGAAAGGAGAACGTGATGCCAGAACAAGCGAGCGAGACCCCGGTCCTCGATCTCATTGCGGGCATGACGGCGGGCTCGGCGGCGGCTTCCAGCCTTGACGCCGAGACGCTCATGCTCGTCCGTATCGCCGCGCTCGTGGCAATGGATGCGCCGACGGTGGCCTACGCGCTGAACCTTGGCGCGGCGGCAGAACTCGATCTCGACCCCGAGCAGGTCCGCGGCGTGCTTGCCGCGATCGCCCCGATCGTCGGCACGGCCCGCGTGGCGTCGGCGACCGGCAAGATCGCGGAGGCACTCGCGATCGCGATCGAGACCATCGAGCTGGAAGCGGCGGCCGAGAGGCAGGCGTAGCTGCAAACCGGGAACCGTCTCCTTCCCAACACGGGAGGGAGACGGTTCGGCCTGAGCGCTGACCCGCGTGAGCGACGCACCGACATGACAGTGACCCTCCCAACCGAGACGGAGAAGCGACGCGCTGCAGTGGTCGAGATCGACACGAGTCCGCCAACCTCAGCCGAGAGCTCGCGGTCCATCGATCGCATCAACCACGCAGTCGCTCGTGAATGGATCGCCGACGGTCGCACGACGGCGATCGCGACGCTGGTCGAAACGGCCGGCTCGGCACCACTGGAGGCGGCGGCGATGATGTTGATCGACGCCGAGGGCCGGGTCGAGGGGTCGGTTACCGGCGGCTGCGTCGAGGGCGCGATCGTGAGCGAAGCCGAACAAGTTCTCACGGGCGGAGAGCCACGCGTCAAGACGTTCGGGATCGCCGACGACCTCGGCGCGGAGGTGGGATTGATGTGCGGCGGAACCGTGCACATCTTCATCGAGAAGCTCGACGCCCAGCCGGCCCGCGTCCTCCACGCGGTTTTCTCCGCGACTCTCGGGGGCGAGGCGGCTGCGGTGGCGACGCTGGTCGACGGTCCGTCGGCGGGTAGCCGGATGGCGGTGGTTGGCGACACGAGTCTCGGCGGGCTGGACAGGGGTCGGCTACTCGACCGCAACGTGGAGCGCGAGATGCGCAGCATGCTCAACCACGGGGCGACCGCGCTCCGGCGCTTCGGGGCTGACGGTTCAACCGTGGGCGACGAGCTGCGCGTCCACATCCAGTCCTTCGTTGAGCCCCCGGCGATGGTGATCTTCGGTGCGATCGATTTCTCGGTCGCGCTGGCGACCCTGGCGACCCCGTTGGGTTACCGGGTGACGATCGTCGACGCGCGCGAGAAGTTCCTACGGGCCGGGCGGTACGCGGACATCGCCGAGGTAATTGTTGACTGGCCGGATCGCTACCTTGCCTCGCGCCCGCTCGGTCAGCGCGACGCAGTCCTCGTCTTCACCCACGATCCCAAGTTCGACGAGCCAGCGCTCATCGCCGCCGTCCGCTCCGATGCGGGCTACGTGGGTGCGCTGGGGAGCCGCAAGACCCAGCGCGACCGCGTGAACCGCCTGCGCGAGGCAGGCCTGCAGGACGAGGAGATCGCCCGGATCGCCGCCCCGTGCGGTCTCGATATCGGCGCCAGCAGCCCCGCGGAGACCGCCGTGTCCATCCTCGCCGAGGTGATCGCGACCCAGAACGCTCGCCGCGGCGAACCTCTCTCGGAGGTCACGGGGGCGATCCACGCAGCGAGGGAGGAAAGCGCCGTGATCGGCTACGAGCCCCGACCGGCAGCGAACGGACAACCACGATGAGTAGGAAATGGAAGAAGCGCATCGCCATCGGCCTCGCCGTTCTCGGAGTCCTGGCGCTCGCTGGAGTGCTTGCGATCCGGTACGCGCAGGGATCGGCGCTTCGCGGGTTCACAAACGGCAGGCTCGAGGCGGCCGACTACTGGAGCGACGAACCAGCCATCCTCTCCGCGGGCATGGGGTTCGACAACATCATCGGACTACCGGAAGTCAACGAGGACACGGTCCGGGAGGCGGGCGGCGCATGGTACACGGGCCTCTCTTGCACGAACGGCGAGGAGCCGGAGACGAGCATGCTGACCTCGGCGGCCTCCAAGGAGACGATCGAGCGGGGCTACCGCGGGTACGCCGACTGGGACGACGGGCTGCCAGTTGTGTTCAGTTGGCCGGTCGCGACCGAGACGGTCGATCCGACTGACTTCAAATTCACGCTCAATACGGGCGAGGTCGTCTTCGGCCACGCAGCCGGAATGAATCCGAACTGGGAGTACAACGAGCGCAACACCGTCGTCCTGTTCGGTGACTTCGGCATCCGCAAAAAAAGCAGCGATCCGGGCGCCCGCTTCCCGGTCAAGCTCGAGATCGTCGCCGACGAGACCCCGCTCACTTTGGTCGGTCCGGGCGGCCAGGAGGTCAGCGCCGTCGGCCTGAGCTGGACGACCGACACGTCGCCCTACGACTCTGGGCCCAAGCTTGTTGGAGCGAAGCTGAACCGTGCAGGCGACAACGCCGTCGGCGAGGGCGGCGTTCGGGTCATGAACAGGTTCGGGTACATGCCGAACGATGAGTTCGCCCTCTATGAGCACCCGGACTTTCGCCTGCGCGTCCTGACGACGGGCGGCTTCTCGCCGGATGGTGTCACGGCGCTACGCCCAGACATGTACGAAGACTTCTTCCGGCTCCACGCGAAGGGCCGAGGCGGCAAGACCGTTCTCCTCGACAAGACCGGGGTCGATTACGAGGTCGCGGGTGGCACCCTGCGCGTCGTCGGCCTGTCAGATCTCGGAAAGGCGGAAAACCACGACGACGGCGTTTACTACGACGATTGCTACCGCGAAGACAGGGACAACTACATCGACATCATCCTCGTCGGCGACCAAACAGCGGCGCGCAGCGTGACTGCGGTGGAGATTCCGGCGCTCAAGGGCGGCTATCAGGCGTTCTACAACCCCGGTGGTCCTGGCCCCACACCGACCCCCGGCGTACGCTACAGCGCGCCTGGGCCGCCCGACCTCGAGCCTGTGGTCATCGCGCTGGACGACCCGATGCGCGTTAGCCGCGACCCGTAACTGACACGGGCGCGACTGCTGCTGCGCTCTCGTCGTCTTAGTCGAAGCCCGATGGCCGTACATCACCGGGCTTCGGCATTTCTGCGACCCGGTCCCGGGAGACCAGTTCTGCTGACGGCGTCTCCTGAGAGATCGAAAACCTGCCGTGACCGTGCGCCAGTTGTGCGCTAATGACCACTAAAGCCAGTGAACGACTGGAGACGACAGCGGACTCTCGTGACTGAGCGTTGCGGTTGGGAAGACCGCAAGTACGGGCCCAAACTCGCTCCCTCATTAGGGAACCGCTTGGTTCAGCGGAGGGGGAGGAATTCGAACCCTCGTCGGACCCAGAGCCCGAACGGTTTTCGAGACCCGCCGCATCCCGGATGGCCGATTGGAACACCGTTGGAACACATCGCTGGAGCGCTGTGGACTTCTGCGG
>DASZCE010000076.1:0-8613 GCA_035943455.1 Gaiellaceae bacterium
TTCTGAGCGTCTGCGTACGATCGCCGCCCTGCAGGCCGCCGGCCGCTCCAACCGCGCTGCGATCACCTCGCTCGAGCGCCGCGCACGCGCACTCGCGTCGGTTCCGGCCTCACTTGCGTCGGGCGCGCCGAGCCTCGGAGCGGGAACGGGCGGCGTCCGTTCGCTCACCGTGCTCGCCACCGGCTACGCGCTCGGAGGACGGACGGCGAGCGGGCTGCCCGTCGGCTGGGGTGCTGTCGCCGTGGATCCGTCTGTGATCCCCTTTGGCTCGAGACTTCTGATCCCGGGCTACGGCCTTGGCGTCGCCGCCGACACCGGCGGTGTCATTCGCGGCGCCAGGATCGACCTCTGGTTCCCGTCCGTCGCGCAGGCGCGGGCCTGGGGCAGCCGCGTCGTCACGATCACCATCTCGCCGTCATGACGAGGCGAGGGCGAATCCGGTCATCCCGCAACGCCAAGAATGGACACGGCGGGAGATCGCCCTGACAATACGGCCCATGGCGACCGAAATGGCAGGTCCGTCGGAGACCGTGGCGTCCGACCTGCTCCGAGTCATGCTCGTCGACGATCACGACCTGTTCCGCACGGGGCTCCGAAATCTGCTCGAGGAGCAGGGGGTCCATATCGTCGCCGAGGCCTCCGACGGCGCAACCGCGCTTAGCCTGGTCCTCGAGCTCGCGCCCGACGTCGTCGTGATGGACCTGAACATGCCCGGCATGAACGGGATCGATGCGACCCGCGAGATCGTTCACGCTGCACCGTTGACGCGCGTCGTCGTGCTCACGATCTCCGACCAGGACGAGGACGTGATGGACGCGATCGTCGCGGGCGCCTGCGGTTACCTTCTCAAGGACTCGTCGATTCAAGACCTCATGCAGGGGATCCGCGCGGCATCCGTCGGCGAGGCGCTCATCTCACCGAACATCGCCGCCAAGGTGCTCCAGCGGATCCGCGCCACGAGTGTGAGTCCCGCCGACACCAAATCGGGGCCGCAGCTGTCCGACCGCGAGACCGAGGTCCTCCGACTGATCGCGAACGGCAAGGACAACGCGGACATCGCCCAGGAGCTGCACATCAGCCCCAAGACGGTCAAGAACCACATCTCGAACATCCTCATGAAGCTCCAGATCGAGAACCGCATCCAGGCAGCGGTCTACGCCGTCCGCCAAGGCCTCGTCTGAATTCGGATTCGAACGGTCGCCGGCTAGGCGACTTGCGCTTCGCGGACGCCGGCGCGGAGGACCGCGAGCAGGTCACGGAGGCCATCCAGCTCCGCGCGCCGGCGCGCAAGGAGGCTTGCGAGCGCGGAGAGCTCGCGTGCCTGCTCGAGCCCACCGTCTACGCCGAGCCCGGCGGCGTGCTCCGAGATCCGGCGCTCGAGGCGAGCACATTCGGCATCGAGCGACAACGCGTACGCGTACCCATCGGTGAGCGTGGCTTCGAGGCGTGCGCCGTCGGGACGGTCACCCCGCTCGAGCCGCGCGAGCATGGTGTTGATGTGATCGGTAACGGAAGCGAGCTCCTGGCGCACGTCTGCCTCCCGGGGAAGCTCGATTATCTACGGTCTGGCGCGAGGTTGCTATAGGCCGAACGGCCCATCTTTCACCTCCAGGACCTAGAATGCGCCGGTGCCACGGCGGCTCGTCGTCATCACGGTCGTCACGTTCGTGGTGGCGGCAACGGGTACCGCCGCGGCGACAGGCCGTCCGCACGACTCACCGCTCGCGAGCCGCCTCGCGCGAGCGTTGTCCGTACCCAATGTGCCCGCATCCCGCTCCGCGGCCGTCGCGGTCGAGCTGACGACCGGCCGAACGGTCTTCGCCAGGCACCAGGCGCTTGCCCTCGTCCCGGCCTCGAACCAGAAGCTTGCGGTTGCGTTCGCGGCGCTCTCCCTCCTGGGGCCCACGCACCGATTCGACACCGCGGTCTATGGGGAAGGCGAGCGCGTTGGCCAGACCTGGAAGGGCGATCTCGTCCTCAAGGGCTACGGCGACCCGACCCTCACGCGCGGCGATCTCCGTGCGCTCGCATTCCAGGTGAGAGCAGAAGGAATCCGGAGCGTCAGCGGCGGTATCGAGGCGGACGAGACGTACTTCGACTCACGCCGCGCGGGACCGGCGTGGAAACCCCGGTACTACCTGAACGAATCGGCCTCGCTCTCGGCCCTCACGGTCGACAGGGCACGCTTCCGCGGCTTCATGACGCGTACCCCGGCCCTGGCCGCCGGGAGGCAGTTCCGTCTCGCTCTCCGCTCGGTCGGCGTCAGCGTTCGGCGCGGCGTCGAGATGGGGATTGCGGACACGCTCGCCGAGCAGCTGGCGACGACCGAATCTGCGCCGCTGGCGCAGATCGTCGGTTTCATGAACCGGGAAAGCGACAACTTCACCGCCGAGCTCCTGCTCAAGCAGCTCGGGGCGGTCGACGAGGGCATCGGCACGAGCGCCGCCGGGGCCAAGTCGGTGCGCCGGGTTCTCGAGGACGCGTCGATCCCGCTCGCCGGCGTCCGAATCATCGACGGGTCGGGGCTGTCGCCTCAGAACCGGCTCACTGCCGCGGCGCTGATCGGGATGCTCGTGGCGGCCTGGCGTCAGCCGGCGATCCGCCCCGCGTTCCTCCAGTCGCTCGCCGTCGCAGGCGTCAATGGGACGCTCGAGGACCGCATGAGATCGGCGCCGGCGCGAGGTGCCGTGCGCGCGAAGACCGGCACGACGTTGGAGTCCTCGGCGCTCTCCGGCTACGTGAGAACCCGCTTCGCCTTCGCGGTCCTCCACAACGGTCACCCGGTCTCGCACTACTGGGCTCGTCGTGCCCAGGATCGTTTCGCCGCCGCGTTAGCCGCCCAGTAGGTTGGCGAGCGCTGCCTCGTCGAGGATCGTGATGCCCTCGCGCTGCGCCTTCGTGAGCTTCGACGCGCCGGGCTCCTCGCCGACGATCAGCGCAGTCGTCTTCTTCGAGACCGAGTTCGTGACCTTCGCGCCGCGCGCTTCCAGCTCTGCCTGCGCCTGCTCGCGCGACCAGCGCTCGAGCGTTCCGGTGATCACGTAGGTGCGGCCCGTGAGCGGGCCTTCGGCCGGACGGTCCTCCTCGCCGGCCTCGAAGCGCAGGCCGAGCTCGCGCAGCTCGTCGATGAGGCGACGATTGGCATCGTCCGAGAACCACTCTGCGATCGCCTCGGCGCGCTCCGGGCCGATCCCCTCGCACTCCATGATCTCCTCCTGCGTTGCCGCCAGGAGCCGGTCGACGGAGCCGAAATGCCGGACGAGGTTCTGTGCGGTGACGAAGCCGACGTCCGGGATATTGAGGCCGAAGAGCACGCGACGAAACGGGATCGCCTTCGAGGCCTCGATGGAGTTGATCACGTTCGTCGCGCTGCGCTCCTGGAATCCGTCGAGCTCGAGCAGCTGCTCCTTCGTCAGCCGGTAGAGCTCGGGGAGCGAGCGAACGAGCCCGAGATCCCAGAGCCGGCGGACGAGCTGCTCGCCGACGCCGTCGATGTCGGCAGCGGCCTGGACCCAGTTGATTAGCGATTCAAGGCCGCGCGAGGGGCAGGCGCGGTTGGGACAGCGGTGCATCGCCTCGCCCTCGGGTTTCACCACCTCCGTGCCGCACAGCGGGCAGTGGGTCGGCATCTTGAACCGCTTCGTACCGGGCCGGTGCGCGCCCGCCGGCCCGACGATCTGGGGAATCACGTCGCCGGCGCGCTGGACGATCACGTCGTCGCCCTCGCGGATGTCCTTGCGGTTGATGTCCTCCTCGTTGTGGAGCGTCGCACGGGACACGGTGACCCCGCTGACCTCGACCGGCTCGAGCATCGCCCACGGGTTGAGAGCACCTGTGCGCCCGACCCGGATGAGGATCTTGTTCAGACGCGTCGTCGCGGTCATCGGTGCCCACTTGAAGGCCCGCGCCCAGCGGGGGCGATCGTGCAGGCTGCCGAGACGCTCCTGCTGGTCGAAGCGGTCGACTTTGACGACGAGCCCGTCGATCTCGTAGTCGAGCTCGATCCGTTTCGTCTCCCACTCCCGGCACGCTTCGTAGACACTGTCGATCGTCTCGTGACGCTCGGCGAGGGGATTCGTGCGAAAGCCCCGCTCGCGGAGCCACCGCAGCGCCTCCCAGTGAGTCTCCGTCGGGAGCCCTTCGTGATGCCCCATCCCGTGGACCCAGATCGAGAGCGGTCGTGACGCGGTGATCGCTGGGTTCAACTGCCGAAGCGAGCCGGCGGCCGCGTTCCGAGGGTTGGGAGCGGTGCGCTTTCCCTCGGCGGCAAACTGCTCGTTGAGCTCGCGGAAGCCGGAGAGGGGGATGTAGACCTCGCCGCGGACCTCGAGGATCGCCGGCGGCTGCTCGCCGTCGGGGAGCAGCATCCGCGGCGAGATCGCCCGGATCGTGCGCAGGTTGACCGTCACGTCCTCGCCGCGGTAGCCGTCGCCGCGCGTCGCGCCGCGTACGAACTCGCCTCGCTCGTAGATCAGATTGACGGCCGAGCCGTCGATTTTCGGCTCGGTGACGAACGCGACGCGCTCGTCGGTGCCGAGCCGCTTACGGATGTCGTCGGCCCACTTACGGAGAGCCTCCTCGGTCGTGACCTTGTCCAGCGACCCCATCGGCGAAAGGTGCTCCGTCTTCTGGAACCGCTCCGAGGGGGGAGCGCCTACTCGGCGGGTAGGCGAATCGGGTGTCGCGAGCGCCGGATGCTCCTCCTCCAGCGCCTTGAGCTCGTCGAAGAGACGGTCGTACTCCGCATCCGAGACCTCTGGGTCGTCCAGGACGTGGTAGCGATAGTTGTGCCGTTCGATCGCCGCCCGGAGCGCGGCGACGCGGCTCTCGACGTCGGCGGTGGCCTTCTGAATTCGGGTCGTCATTTTTCTCGATCGTATCGGCGGGAATTCGGGAAGCCGTGTCGAAGAGCGTCCTTCGGCGGGCGGTATGCCTCTCCCCCCGCCCGCTGGGCCCCGGCGGCTGGCTGCAGGCCGACCGGGGCCCCCCTTCTGGCCATGGCGAGTGCCTGGCACCGGTGATGTCAGTAATCGACGCGCTCGAGATAGAGGCCCCACGGCGGCGCCGTCGTTCCCGCCTCTGCGCGTGGAGCGCCTTCGAGCAGCGCCGCGATCCGCTCGGGCGGCACCTCGATCATCGTCCCCACGAGGATCCGAACCATGTGCCGGAGGAAGCTGTCAGCCGTGATCTCGAGCTCGAGCGCCTCCCGGCGCCGGTGCCACGCCGCAGCGAGGACGGTGCGCTCGAAGACCTCGTGTTGCGTCTCGGCCGGCGTGAAGGACCGAAAGTCGTGACGGCCGCGCAAGAGGTCGGCTGCATCGGCCAGCCGCTCCTCCTCGATCGGCCTCGGATACCACCACGATCGCCGCCGCTCGAACGGCGACGGCTCCCGACGCCGGTAGATCCGGTAGCGATAGGTGCGCGAACGCGCCGAGTGGCGGGCGTGGAAGTCAGATTCGGCCGCTTCGACCCTGACGACCGCCACGTCGTCGGCGAGAACGGCGTTCAGCGCCTCGGCCGCACGGTCGACCGGCGGCCCGCCGTCCACCTCGACGCTCGCGACCTGGCCGCGCGCGTGCACCCCCGTGTCCGTTCTTCCGGCGACCGCCAGCGCGTCCGAGTACCGAAAGACCCGATCCAGTGCCGAACGGAGCTCTCCTTCGACCGTCCGCATGCCGGGCTGGGCGGCCCACCCGTGAAACGCGCTGCCGTCGTACTCGAGCGTCAGCTTGAGGCGCATGCGCCCGTATCATCCCGCCGCGTGGGCGACGGAGACTGGCGCGTCGAGGTCGAGCTCGACGACGAGGAGCATGGCTACTCGCTCGGCGAGCGGTTGCGCGCGCTCGACCTCGACGACGAGGCTCGGGAACGGCTCGGCGAGCGCGTGATCGTCTCCCGTGACGGTTCACGCCTCTTCCTCTACGCGGCGACAGCCGAGCAGGCCCGGGAGGCCGAGCGCGTGATCCGCGAGCAGATCGCCGAAGGCGGCCTGACGGCCGAGATCTTGACCAGCCGCTGGCATCCCATCGAGCAGGCCTGGAGGAACCCGTCCGTTCCCCTACCGAGAACCCCCGACGAGGTCGCCGAGGAGCGCAAGCGCCTCGAGGAGGCTGAGGAGCAGGAGGCGGAACGCGAAGAGTCCTGGGACTGGCACGTTCGGGTCGAGCTTCCTCATCGCGACGACGCCTCCGAGCTCGCAGACAGACTTCGGGCGGAGGGCCACCACGCGCACCGCCGGTGGCGCTACGTGACGATCGACGTTGCGACCGAGGAACGGGCGATCGAGCTGGCGGACCGGCTCCGCGAACAAGGCCCCGCCGGCTCGGAGGTCTCGGTCGAGCTCAATGCCGAGCTTGTGAACCCGGTTTTCGTGCTCCTGAGCCGGCGGCGCTAGCTCGTCGCCGTCGCCTCGGCGGCCTCGGGCTCCGCGACGCGCGCAACCGGAGCCGGCGGCACGTAGTCGACGAACTCGAGATAGGCGGTCTCGGCGCCGTCGCCCGCCCGCGGGCCGATCTTCACGATCCGCGTGTAGCCGCCGTTTCGGTCGGCGAACCGCGGGGCGACCTCAGCGAACAGGAGGTGGACGACCTCCTGGGAGCGCAGGAACGCCAGCGCCTGCCGGCGCGCCGCGAGATCGCCGCGGCGACCCAGCGTGATCATCTTCTCGGCGAGCGGACGCACGGCCTTCGCCTTCGCCAGGGTCGTCTCGATCCGGCCGTGCTCGATCAGCGCACCCGCCAGGTTGGCGTAAAGCGCCTTCCGGTGGGCCGAGTCACGGCCGAGCTTCTTTCCCGAGCGATGGTGGCGCACCCTAGTGCTCCTTCCGGTAATGCCGCCGAGATTCTGGGTTGCAAGCATCAAGCCAGAGTACGCACTCGGAGGAGCCAAGGCTGGTTGACTGCCTTGGCGACGAGGAGGGTGTGCTCTGGCGCCGCGTGATCGCGGGCCAGAAGCCGGCAGGTATTGCCGGCACTACTACTCCTCGCCGCGGAGGGTGAGGCCCTGCGTGGCGAGGGTCTCCTTGACCTCCTCGATCGACTTCTTGCCGAAGTTCGGGATCGCGGCGAGCTCCGCCTCGGTCTTCGTGACGAGATCGCCGATCGTCTCGATCCCCACCCGCTTCAGGCAGTTGTACGAGCGAACGCCGAGCTCGAGCTCCTCGATCGGGAAGTTCTCCATCCCATGCGCGAGCGGCGCCTCGGCGGCTGTCTCCCGCGCGGCCGCCGCCTCGCCGAAGCCCTCGATCTTGTCGATGTCCGTGAAGATCGCGAGCTGGCGAATCAGGATCTCGGCGGCCTCCCCGATCGCCTCGCGCGGATCGACGGACCCATCAGTCGTGACGTCCAGCGTGAGCTTGTCGTAGTCGGTGCGCTGACCGACACGGGCGGCCTCGACGTCGTAGGACACGCGGCGAACCGGCGAGAACAGCGAGTCGATCGGAATAACGCCGATCGTGTGCTCGGGCCCTCGGTTGAGCTCGGCGGGAACGTAGCCGCGGCCGCGCCCGATCGTCATCGTCATCTCGAGCCTGCCCTTGTCCGACAGGTTTGCGATCACGAGGTCTGGGTTGAGGATCTCGAGATCGGCGGGCGCCTCGATGTCGGCCGCCGTAACCGGACCGGCCCCGCGCTTCGTCATCCGGACCTCGATCTCCGGCGACTCGCCGTGAAGCCGGCAGACGAGGTTCTTCAGCGACGAGATGATGTCGACGACGTCCTCACGGACGCCGGGCAGCGTCGTGAACTCGTGCGCGACGCCCTCGATCTTCACCGAGGTGACGGCGGCGCCCTCGAGCGAGGACAGCAGCACACGCCGCAGCGAGTTCCCGAAAGTGTGGCCGAAACCGCGGTCGAGCGGCTCGATCACGAAGACGCCGCGGCGCTCGTCCACCTCCTCGTGGACGATCCGCGGGATCTGAAATTCCATGAGAGACGTTCTGGTAGCCAAAGCGATCCTTCCGGTGGTGGTTCGTTACTTGGAATAGAGCTCGACGATGAGCTGTTCCTGGACGGGCGTGTCGATCTCGGCGCGCTCGGGCCACTTGAGCACCTTGCCGGTGAGGCTCTCGTGGTCGGCCTGCAGCCACGGCGCGACGGAGGCCGTGAGGTCGGTGGCGTCCCGAATCACCTGCTCTGCAGGCGAGCCGGGCGCCATCGTGACGATGCCGTCAGGCTTGACCTGGTAGCTCGGGATGTTCACCCGGCGTCCGTTGTCGTGGAAGTGGCCGTGGCGGACGAGCTGGCGCGCCTGCGCCCGCGAGGCGGCGAAGCCGAGCCGGTAAACGACGTTGTCGAGACGCGTCTCGAGCAGGCGGAGAAGGTTCTCGCCTGTGACCCCCGACCCCCTTGCCGCCTTCGTGTAGTAGGTGCGGAACTGCTTCTCGAGCAGCCCGTAGTAGCGCCGCGCCTTCTGCTTCTCGCGCAGCTGCAGCAGGTACTCCGACTGCTTGATCCGGCCGCGTCCGTGCTCGCCCGGCGGGTAGCTGCGGCGTTCGACCGAGCACTTCTCGGTCAGGCAGCGCTCGCCCTTCAGGAACAGCTTCATGCCCTCGCGGCGGCACTGCTTGCACTTAGGGGAACGGTCTCGGGCCACTAGACGCGCCTCCGCTTCCGC
>DASZCE010000077.1:0-1910 GCA_035943455.1 Gaiellaceae bacterium
ATTGCGGTCGTGCTCGTGGGCATCTTCCTCTGGCGCGAGCTCCGCACCGACGCTCCGCTCGTGCCGCTCTGGATCTTCCGGCTTAAGCCGGTCACCGTGGCCAACGCCGTCGGCGCCCTCCTCGGCGGCGCCATCTTCGGCGGCTTCTTCCTGTTGACGCTGTACATGCAGCAGGTTCTCGGCTACTCGCCGCTTCAAGCCGGCGTTGCCTTCCTGGCGACGGCAGGCACGACGATCCCCGCCGCCGCCCTTTCCCAGGGCCTCGTCACGAGGCTGGGCGTCAAGCCGGTCATGCTCACCGGCCTCCTGCTCATGGCGTTCGCCTACCTCTGGTACACGCAGCTTCCGACCGAGGGGCATTTCTGGACGAACCTCTTCGTCCCGTTCCTCGCGAGCGGTTTCGGGCTGGCGTTCATCTTCATCCCCCTCTCGCTCGCAGCGCTCACCGTCGTCGAGGACCGCATCTCCGGCATCTCGTCGGGTCTCCTCAACACGTCACAGCAAATCGGCGGCGCCCTCGGCGTCGCGATCATGGCGACGATCGCCAACACCCGGTCGGAGACGCTCCTGAAGGAAGGGAGTTCGGAGGCGGATGCCTTCACGGGCGGCTATACGCTGCCGTTCTGGGTCGCGGCAGCGTTCATGCTCGCCGGAGCCGTGATCACGGTCGTGCTGCTGCGCAATCGCGACGTCCCGACCCACGAGCAGGCCGCCGTCGCCGAGGCGGCTAAGTAGGAGGCCCCTCGGGGTAGCGTGGCAGCCCGTCGTCCGGGATTTCGTCCCACGGCGCCTTCGAGTCGACGAAGGAGTGGTACTGCGGCCGGATGCCGGGATCGCCGTCCAGCGACCCGAGTCGCACCGAAACCTCGGGCCCGTCAGGCCACGTGCCGCCGAACAGGCTCGAGCCGCAGACCGAGCAGAACGCCTTGACGGCCGTCCCCGTCGGCGGCCGGTAGATGCGGATCAGCTCCTCGCCTCGAAGTAGGCGGAAGCCGTCGCGCGGCACCCGTCCCTGAGTGAGCCCGAACGTTCCCGAGTGACGCCGGCACAGCGAGCAGTGGCAATGGTTCGCACGGCGAAACGGCATGGTGAGCTCGAAGCGGACGCCGCCACAGAGGCAACCGCCGTGCATCGGAAGCCTCGGTTCAGCGTGCATACAGCGCGAATCCTTCCTGATCCTGGCGTCGCGCCAGCCCTTGGTCGACGAGACTGTCGAGCACCGCACCTGCCTGCTTGCGCGTGGAACCGATCACTGCCGCCAGGTCGGCCGCCGACAGCTCGCGTGCCGTTGCGAGCACGACCGCGGCGAGCCGTGCTCTTGCCTCGTCCGGAGAAGGAAGCGTTCGAACGTGCTCCGCGTACCGCCTCGCGAGAAGATCGACGATCACGGCCGCCCACCCCTGGGGCCGCTCCTGCGCACCGGCGGTCGTCAGAATCAGCGTTCGCTGCAGCCGCTCGACCGCGCGCGCGACCGGCTTCCGCTCATGGCCGACGAGGTCGGGCAGGTCGGCGGTGCTGCACGGCCCCTCGGCGGTGATGAAGTCGACGACGTCGCGCTCGAGCGGCGAATACTCCGCCGGTTCGTCCCTCGCTGCGCACAACGCCGGTAACACGCTCAGCGAGACGAGCGCCGACCGTCCACGGACGTGCTTGCCGACGCAGACGAGGCGGCGCTCCGGGAGCTCGTCCTTCCACCGCCAAACGCGCCCGAACTCCGGGCTGAAGTCGAGAAACCGCCCTTCCTCGTCTCTCGTCGACCAGGTGATCTCCGGCGTCCCGGCCTCGGCCTCCAGAGCGACGGAAGCACGAGGTCGTCGCTCGGGAAGAGCATCGCGAGCCCGACGCGCTCGGCCCAGGAGACCGCCCCGCGAAGACTCCGGATCAGACGAGGCGTCGTTCGAGCAATGCGG
>DASZCE010000078.1:0-7763 GCA_035943455.1 Gaiellaceae bacterium
CGCTGATCGACGCGCTGGAGGAGCGCGGCGAGCTGGAGGACGCCGGCGGCCGCGCCCGAATCCACGAGCTCGCCGCGCTCGTACCGGCCACGGCGAACGCGGGGCACTACGCCAGGATCGTTCGCGAGACTGCAACCCTCCGCGGCCTCATCCGCACCGGCCAGGAGGTCGCCCGGCTCGGCTGGGAGCGGCCGGGCGAGACGATCGATCTCGTCGACCGCGCCGAGCAACTGATCTTCGAGCTTTCGCAGAGCCGGGTGTCGAGCGAGTTCGCGCACATCGAGGCGCTGCTGAAAGAGAGCTTCGAGCGCATCACGGCCCTCTACGAGGCGGGCGAGGAGGTGACGGGCGTCCCGTCGGGCTTCCGCGACATCGACCGGCTGACCTCCGGGTTCCAGGCCGGGAACCTCATCATCGTCGCGGCTCGTCCGAGCATGGGCAAGTCGGGGCTCGCGCTGTGCGTCGCGGCCAACGTCGCCGTCCGGCGCGGGCTCCCCATTGCCCTGTTCACGCTGGAGATGTCGAAGTCCGAGGTCACGCAGCGGCTGATGTGCAGCGAGGCGAAGGTCGAGTCGCAGCGACTGCGCACCGGGAAGCTCGGCGCCGACGACTGGCCCCGCCTGACCGCCGCCTGCGACAAGCTCGCCAAGGCGCCGATCTACGTCGACGACACCGGCTCGATCACGATGATGGAGATCCGCTCGAAGGCGCGCCGGCTGAAGTCGAAGGAGCCCGACCTCGCGCTGATCATCGTCGACTACCTGCAGCTGATGACCTCCGGCTCGACGGTGGAGAACCGGGTGCAGGAGGTATCCCAGATCTCCCGGAACCTGAAGGTGCTGGCGCGCGACCTCGACGTGCCCGTGATCGCACTCTCGCAGCTCTCGCGTGCCGTCGAGCAACGCCACGACAAGCGGCCGATCCTCTCGGATCTACGCGAGTCCGGATGTCTCGCCGCCGAGTCGCAGGTCTACCTCCCCGACGAGGGTGTTTACCGACCGATTCGTGAGCTCGAGGGTCAGTCCGGATTCCGTGTCCTCGCGATCGATGACCAATCGTGGAAGCTGGAACCGAGAGAGGTGACGCGAGCGTTTGCGACGGGCCGTAAGCCCGTGTACCGCCTCACGACTCGATTGGGAAAGACGATCCGGGCGACGGGAAACCACAAGTTCCTCGCCTTCGACGGCTGGCGCCGGCTCGACGACATGGGGCCAGGGATGCGAATTGCAGTACCGCGCGCGCTCCCTGGCCCCGAAGCGCAAACGATGAGCGACGAGGAGCTCGCATTGCTTGGTCATTTGATCGGCGACGGATGCACGCTGCCGCGACACGCAATCCAATACACGTCGAACGATCACGATCTGGCGGAGCTCGTTGCGGGGCTGGCCACAGACGTTTTCGGCGACGCCGTTCGCCCGCGAATCCGACGAGAGCGCAGTTGGTACCAGACGTATCTCTCGGCGACCGACCATCTGACCCACCGCGTCCGAAATCCGGTGGCACGGTGGCTCGACGAGCTTGGCGTCTTCGGCCTCAGGAGCTACGAAAAGCGCGTGCCGAGTCCGGTGTTCGGCCAACCTCCGGCCGCCATCGGCGTCTTCCTACGCCATCTTTGGGCGACCGACGGCGTCGTGCGCGAACCGGGAGCCGGAGTCGTTTATCCGATGATCCGCTTTGACTCGAGTAGCGAGCGCCTCGCGCGGGATGTCCAGTCCCTGCTGCTGCGCCTTGGGATCACGGCTCGACGAAGCGAGGTCTCGATGGGAACGAAGGGGCGCCCGTCACACCGTCTGGATGTCACGGGAACGGGAGACGTCGAGCGTTTTCTCCTGCTCGTCGGCGGGCTTGGCAAGCAGCCCGCACGCGCACACGCCCACATCACCCGCTGGGCTGACGCTGTCGTGGGAAACACAAATCGAGACAGCATCCCCAAGGAGGCTTGGCGGTCGATCGTCGTTCCGGCGATGGCCCAGTCAGGGATGACGACGCGGCAGCTGCATGCTCGGCTCAACACCGCTTACTGCGGCTCGACTCTCTACAAGCGCGGGCTCAGCCGGGCACGGGCCGCGACGGTGGCAAGCGTCGTTGAATCGGGGCAGATGTCCGACCTTGCGACGAGCGATGTTTACTGGGACGAGATCGCCTCGATCGAGCCGGACGGCGAGGACCTTGTATACGACCTCACCGTCGAGGGACTTCATAGCTTCGTCGCCGACGACGTCATCGCGCATAACTCACTTGAGCAGGACTCCGATCTCGTCTTCTTCATCTACCGCGACGAGTACTACAACGACGAGACCGAGGCGCAGGGGATCGCCGAGATTCACCTCGCCAAGCATCGGAATGGACCTACCGGGACCGAGAAGCTCGCCTGGCTGAACCGGTACGCCAAGTTCGCAGATCTGGCACCGAGCGCGTAGCCGACCGGTCCGGCACACTCAGAAGACGTGCCAGCGACCGTGATCGTCGGCGCCCAGTGGGGCGACGAGGGCAAGGGGAAGATCGTCGACCTGCTGGCCCAACACTCCGATGTCGTGTGCCGCTACCAGGGCGGGCCCAACGCCGGACACACGATCGTCGCCGACGGCGAGACCTACAAGTTCCGCCACATGCCCTCCGGAATCCTCTGGGGCAAAGAGTGCGTGCTCGGCGCCGGCTGCGTGATCGACCCCCAGGTCTTCATCGAGGAGCTCGACGATCTCGAGGCTCGCGGCCTCTCGACCGAGCGCGTCCGCGTCTCCGGCAACGCGCACCTGATCATGCCGTGGCACGTCGCCCTCGACCGCGCGAGCGAACGACGGCTGGGCAAGCTCCAGATCGGGACGACGCGGCGCGGCATCGGCCCGGCCTACGGCGACAAAGCGGCGCGACTCGGAATCCGGGTTCAAGATCTGTTCGACCCCAAGATCCTGCGGCAGAAGATCGAGGTCGCCCTCGCCGAGAAGAACCACTGGCTGCAGCGCGTCTACGGGGCGGAGCCACTCGAGCTCGACGACGTGTCGGGCCGGTATGAGAGCTACGCGCAGCGGCTGCGTTCCTACATCGTCGACACGTCGCTCCTCGTCGACGAGGCGCTGCGGCGTGGGAAGTTCGTCCTCTTCGAAGGGGCGCAGGGCACGCTTCTCGACCTTGATCATGGCACCTATCCGTTCGTGACTTCCTCGAGCCCGATCGCGGCTGCGGCGGCCGTCGGTGTTGGAATAGGGCCGAGGCGAATCGACGCCGTGCTCGGCGTGGCGAAGGCATACGTGACGCGCGTCGGCGAGGGGCCGTTCCCGACCGAGATCGACGGGCCCGACCAGGAACGCGTCCGTGAGCTCGGCGCCGAGTACGGGACGGTCACGGGCAGGCAGCGGCGCTGCGGCTGGCTCGACCTCGTCGGCCTCCGTTATGCCTGCCGCTTAAACGGCCTGACGTCGCTCGCGCTTACGAAGCTCGACGTGCTCTCGACGTTCAGCGAGCTGCCCATCTGCATTGCCTATCGGCTGCCGGACGGCGCCGAGACGCTCGAGTTTCCGGCTCACCAGAGCGACTTCCACCACGCCGAGCCGGTGTACGAGGTGCTTCGTGGATGGGAGGAGCCGCTGGACGCGATCGACGATGTACGGCGGCTTCCCGAGGCCGCGCGAGGCTATGTCGAGTACATCGAGCGGGCGCTCGGCGTCGAGGTCTCACTGATCGGCACCGGCCGGGCGCGGGAGCACGTCCTCGCGCAGCGGGGGCTCGAGGCGATCGCGCGCCCGTGAGGGTCCTGCTGATCGGCGCCGGGGGTCGCGAGCACGCGCTTGCCTGGAAGCTGGCGCAGAGCCGGCAGATCGATGAGCTCCACGCCGCGCCTGGGAATCCGGGGATCGCGCAGCTCGGCGAGTGCCACCCCGTGCGGGCGGAGGACGGTGAGGGCCTGCTGGATCTCGCCCACGGCCTGCGCGTCGACCTCGTTGTCGTCGGACCGGAGGCGCCGCTCGTCGCAGGGGTCGCCGACGACCTTCGTCACGCCGGTGTCTCGGTGTTCGGACCGAGCAAACGAGCGGCGCGGATCGAGGGCTCGAAGAGCTTCGCCAAGGAGGTCATGCGATCCGCAGGCGTACCGACTGCCACGACGATGTCGGTGGCGCGGCCGCCGTGCGTGGTCAAGGTGGACGGGCTCGCAGGCGGCAAGGGGGTCTTTGTCTGCCCTGACCAGGAGTCCCTGGACGCCGCGCTGCGTCAGGTTGCACGTCTCGACCAGCCGCTTGTGATCGAAGAGTTGCTGGAAGGCGAGGAGTTGTCGCTGTTCGCGTTGGCAGACGGACGCGACGTCGTCGCGCTGGCGCCGGCGCGAGATTTCAAGCGTCTCTTCGACTTCGACCACGGCCCCAATACGGGCGGCATGGGGTCGTACTCACCCGTCGCCGACGTCAACGCGGGGGGAGTCGAGGACCTGGTCGAGGCTGTGCACCGGCCTGTCGTGGCCGAGCTTGCGAAGCGCGGATCGCCATTCGTCGGCCTGCTTTACGCTGGCTTGATGTTGACCGAGGCCGGCCCCAAGGTGCTGGAATTCAACTGCCGGTTCGGGGATCCGGAGACGCAATCGATCCTCCCGCGCGTCCAAGGGGATCTCGTCGAGGCCCTCGCCTCCGCGGCAAGCGGGGCCCTTTCCACGCGCGCGCTCGAGACGGCCGAGCACGCCGCAGTGACCGTCGTCCTCGCCGGACGGGACTACCCGGAGCGGGCCGACGCAGGCTCGCCGATCGAGGGCGTCGAAGCGGCAGAGTCGACCGGGGCGCTCGTCTTCCACGCGGGCACGGCGATGCGACAGGGGCGGCTCTTGACGAACGGCGGACGCGTGCTCAACGTGACCGCGCTCGCACCCTCCCTGGACGAGGCGCGACAGCGTGCCTATGCAGCCTGCGACCTGATCTCGTTCGCCGGAATGCGCCTCCGCCGCGACATCGCGGCTCGCGCGGTGAACGTTGTCTGAGACCGAGACCGAGCCCTTCGCACTGCTCGAGGAGTTCGGCGAGCCCGGACCGCTGGTCGGAATCCTCGTCGGCTCGGAGTCGGACCGCGCGTCGATGGAGCCCGCGTTGCAGGAGCTCGACGAGCGCGGCATCTCGCACGAGCTCCACGTTCTGTCCGCGCACCGGGATCCAAGAGGCGTGGCCGAGTACGCCTCGACGGCGGCGCTCCGCGGCGTGCGGGTGATCATCTGCGGGGCCGGGATGGCGGCGGCCTTGCCGGGCGTGGTTGCGTCGTACTCAGAGCTGCCCGTGATCGGCGTTCCCCTGCGCTCGAGCAAGAGCGTCGCCGACGGGCTCGACGCACTGCTTTCGATCGTGCAGATGCCGCCCGGGATTCCCGTGGCGTGCGTCTCCATCGACGGGGCCCGCAACGCGGCGATCCTTGCGGCGCGGATCCTCGCCCAGGGTGGCGCTCTCCCGAGGATCGACCTCTGATGCCGCGCCTAGAATCGAAGCGGTGATCACCAGGTACTCGCGCCCGGCCATGGCGAGGATCTGGTCGGACGAGGAAAAGCTCGCGCGCTGGCTCGACGTCGAGCTCGCCGCCCTGGACGGCTGGGCCGCGATCGGCGTCGTGCCGGCGGAAGCCGCGGCGGAGATCCGTGAGCGCGCCGTCCCGCCAACGCCGCAACGGGTGGCGGAGATCGAGGAGCGCACACAGCACGACATGGCCGCCTTCGTGGACGCCGTCGGCGAGCAGCTCGGGCCGACCGGGCGCTGGTTCCACTATGGGCTCACCTCCTCGGACGTGCTCGACACGGCGCTGTCGCTTCAGATCCAGGAGGCCGGCGAACTTGTGCTCCAAGGGCTGGATTCGGCGTTGACCGTGGTCATCCGCCGGGCGGAGGAGCACCGCCAGACGCTCGTGATCGGACGTACGCACGGCGTCCACGCCGAGCCGACGACGTTCGGGCTGAAGCTCGCCGTCTGGGCTTTCGAGCTCGATCGCGCACGAGCGAGGGTGCAAGCGGCGCTCGAGCGGCTACGAGTAGGGAAGCTGTCGGGCGCCGTCGGGACATACTCGGCGACGGATCCGGAAGTGGAGCGGATCGCCTGCGAGCGGCTGGGCCTCGAGCCCGCCGACGCGTCGACCCAGATCGTGCAGCGCGACCGTCACGCCGAGCTGCTGGCGGCGCTCGCGGTGACGGCGGCATCGCTCGAGAAGTTTGCGGTCGAGATTCGCCATCTCGCGAGGACCGAGGTTCGGGAGCTGGAGGAGCCGTTTCGCCGTGGCCAGAAGGGCTCGTCGGCGATGCCGCACAAGCGCAATCCGATCGTGTCCGAGCGGATCTGCGGGATCGCGCGGCTGCTGCGCGGCTACGCCCAGGTCGGCGTCGAGGACGTCGCGCTCTGGCATGAGCGCGACATCTCGCACTCCTCCGCCGAGCGGGTCGTGATCCCGGACGCGTTCCTCGCCCTCGACTACATGCTCGACCGTTTCACCTGGCTCATCGACGGCCTCGTCGTTCGACCCGAGCGGATGCGCCGCAATCTCGAGGCGAGCCACGGCCTCTTCTTCAGCCAGCGGCTGCTACTCGCACTCGTCGAGCGCGGCTGGGAGCGTGCGCGGGCATACGAGCTCGTCCAGCGACTTGCGATGCGTGCCTGGGAGGAGGAGCAGCGATTCGAGGACCTCGTCCGCTCCGACTCCGAGCTGTCGTCGCGACTCGACGCGGGAGCGCTCGACGCCGTCTTCGACCTCAGCGCCTACACGCGTCACGCCGACACGATCTTCGAACGACTGCACGCCTTGTCCCGACGAGAGGAGCAGATCCATGCCTGAGCCCGCCGGTTTCGTCGGAAGCGGAAAGGTCCGAGAGCTCTACGCCCTCGACGAGGACCGCCTGCTTCTCGTCGCCAGCGACCGTATCTCGACGTTCGACGTCGTCCTCCCCACCGAGATACCGGACAAGGGAAAGGTGCTCACGGCGTTGTCGGCGTTCTGGTTCGCGCGCAGCGAGGACGTTTGCAGAAATCATCTACTGGCACTCCGACCCGACGGGCGCTCGCTGGAGTGTCGGCGCCTCGAGATGCTTCCGATCGAGTGCGTCGTCCGCGGCTATCTGGCGGGCTCCGGGTGGAAGGACTATCGGACGAGCGGCGAGGTCTGCGGTCACGCGCTTCCCGCGGGGCTGCGCGAGTCCGACCAGCTTCCCGAGCCGATCTTCACACCCGCGACCAAGGCACAGACCGGTCACGACGAGAACATCACCCGCCAAGAGGCCGCGGAGCTCGTCGGCGAGGATGCCCTTGCCGAGGTGGAAACCGCCTCGCTCGCGCTCTATCGCTTTGCCGCGGACTACGCCGCTGCACGCGGCATCATCATCGCCGACACGAAATTCGAGTTCGGCACTGATTCAGCGGGACGCCTCGTTCTCGGGGACGAGGCGTTGACGCCGGATTCCTCGCGCTTCTGGCTCGCCGACGCGTATGAGCCCGGACACGGGCAGCCGTCGTTCGACAAGCAGTTCGTGCGCGACTACTGCGAGACGCTCGGCTGGGACAAGACCGAACCCGGGCCCGAGCTACCGGAGGACGTCGTCACCGGCACACGCGCGCGCTACATTGAGGCGTTCGAGCGGCTGACGGAGCGATCGTTCCGCGAGTACCTCGATGAGCCGTCCACGGTGCTCCGATGAGGGCGACCGTGCTCGTCCGCCCCAAGCCCGGCATCCTCGACCCCCAGGGAGAAGCCGTCGAGAGCTCGCTGCGGCAGCTCGGCTTCGCCGTCGCGGGCGCTCGCATCGGCCGACTCGTCGACCT
>DASZCE010000079.1:0-1639 GCA_035943455.1 Gaiellaceae bacterium
CGTCGTCCCGGCTGCGGTGATGGTCGACGACTACCGTGCGCTCTATGCTTCTCTCTTACGGCAGCGGCAGAGTCACTCCACGGTGGAGACGGAGCTATACCCGAATGTTGTGGATGTGCCTGAAGAGGAAGGCGGCGTACCTTCCCGGTTGATCAAGACCGACGCCGGTGATGGCCGGCAGGAAGGCACGCCATGGAGGATGTTCGCACGCTCCCCGTCGGGGAGGACATTGAGGGCCGGGTCGCGCTCGATGAGCTCGCGCGGGAGGGCGCCCGTCGGATGATCGCGGCGGCGTTGAAGGCGGAGGCCGACGAGTACGTCGAGTCGTTCGTGGACGAGGTCGGCGCGGACGGCAACCGGCTGGTGGTGCGCAACGGCCGCGCCAAGGAGCGGCGCGTGACGGTCGGCTCTGGGACGGTTGCGATCCGGGCGCCGCGGGTCAACGACAAGCGCGTCGACGAAGAGACCGGGAAGCGCAAGCAGTTCGGCTCGAAGATCCTGCCGCGCTACGCACGCCGCTCGCCGAAGGTCAACGACGTGCTGCCGGTGCTCTACCTGCGCGGCCTCTCGACCGGGGACTTCCGCCCGGCGCTGGAGCAGCTGCTGGGCGAGGACGCCGCGGGCCTGTCGTCGTCTGCGATCACCAGGCTGTGCAAGCAGTGGGAGGCAGAGCACGAGCGTTTCAAGGCGCGCTCGCTGCGCTTTCACCGCTACGCGTACTTGTTCTGCGACGGCGTCCACGTCTCGGTGCGCCTGGGCGAGGACGACCGCCTCTGCCTGCTGGTCGTGATCGGCGTCCGCGAGGACGGCACGAAGGAGCTGCTCGCCGTCGAGGACGGCTACCGCGAGTCGACCGAGTCGTGGGCGAGCGTGCTGCGCGAGCTCAAGCGCCGCGGCCTGAACGAGCCCAAGCTCGTGATCGGCGACGGCGCGCTCGGGATCTGGGCGGCGCTCAGGGACGTGTTCCCGGGCGCGCGCCGTCAGGCCTGTTGGGTGCACAAGATCGCGAACGTGCTCGATTGCCTGCCCAAGCGGCTGCAGCCGGACGCCAAGAAGCTGCTGCACGAGATGATGGAGGCCCCCGCGCGCTCCGACGCGAGGGCGGCGCTGGAGCGCTTCCGTGAACGCTTCGACGCGAAGTACCCGAAAGCGGTTGCGAAGCTCGACGGCGATTGGGCTCACCTGACCGCGTTCTATGACTTCCCCGCCGAGCACTGGCGCCACCTGAGGACCTCGAACGCGATCGAGTCGAGCTTCGCGACCGTCAAGCTGCGCACCCGCGTCACCAAGGGCGCGGGATCGAAGCAGGCGGCGCTGGCGATGGCCTACAAGCTGCTCGATGCCGCCCAGGAGCGCTGGCGGCGGTTCAACGGCCACGAGCTCGTCGCCGACGTGCTCGCCGGCGCGAAGTTCAAGGACGGCATCCAGGTCACAGGCGACGACACCACGACGACGGACGAGAAGGTCGCCGCCTGAATTACCTCAGGCGCCGATCCACAACATTTGACAATTGCTCGGCGCCAGGGCGAACGCAGCTAAGAGGGCGAGCGCTTTGTGAATGCCGGTCATGCCCGGGATGGTTGATGATCCCCATGTGCCAGCGCTGGGTCAACCCACGCGAGTCCCGCTTGGTCCAGTC
>DASZCE010000080.1:0-3004 GCA_035943455.1 Gaiellaceae bacterium
GCTTGCAAGTGCGACGGCCGCGGTCGGAGCGACGGGGGCAATAGACATTCGCGAGCAAGCCGTGGCGATACAAGGAGGCAGCAGCGTCCTCGTCTTCGTGGAGACCGAGTGCACGCTCGCCGAAAACGAGGTCGTCCTGGAAGGCAACATCAGCGTCTCTCAGGAAGAAGCCTCCGGCCTGAGCGGCCTGAATCCTGTCTGCGACGGCCAGAGACACATCCTCCCCGTCCGGGTGGAGACGTCCAGCGGCACGTTTGATCGAGGCGAGGCGTTCGCGAGCGCGTTCCTCCTCTTCCTCGACACCGTGACCGGTCAGACGTCGCAACTCCAGACCTCTGAAACGATCACGATCCGCGGCGGCGGCCGACCGTAAATGCCTGCAGCACCGAGGCGCACTGGGTGACCGTCAGGAGCCGGACGCAGCCGTTTCCGTTCTGATCGAACGCGTCGTAGCTGTCCCGGCCCCGGGCGCGAGCTTTACAGAATCCTTACGGTTGACGTCTCCGCTCGGAGGGAAACTCTCGCGTCGCTGGACCGTTGTCCTCTCGAGAGCCGCAAGGGAGAGGAGGAATCGAGAGACATGACACGATCCTGGAGGCCGCGTTGGCGCGGAAGCACCACGGTCGGTGCGATAACTGCTCTCGCGCTCGGCGCGTTCGCGTCGATCGCGGCAGTCTCGTCGTCTGGTGCACCCGCCGCGGCGTCCCAGTATCCAAAG
The DNA here is from genome assembly GCA_035943455.1 of Gaiellaceae bacterium. Lineage (GTDB taxonomy): Bacteria > Actinomycetota > Thermoleophilia > Gaiellales > Gaiellaceae > JACDAN01. The sequence continues at coordinate 719 of DASZCE010000080.1, forward strand.
AAGGTGACGATCTGTCACCACACGCACTCGCAGAAGAACCCGTTCGTGACGATCACGGTGTCGCGGAACGCCGTTCCGGCACACCTGCGCCACGGCGACACGATCGGTCCGTGCCCGCAGACGTCCAAGAAGGCCGCATCGCACGGAAAGAGCGGGAAGCACGCGAAGAAGAGCAAGAAGGCCTCGTCGCCTGCCCATACCTCACGTAGCAACCGCGAAACCCGCCCGAACAAGGCCGCGGGTCCGCCCGGGCACGCACAGACGACGCCGGGCCACTCGAAAGGCTCACCCGGCCACAGCGCCACCGCGCCTGGTCGGCAAACGACCCCGCCGGGTCACTCCGGCAAGCCGTCCGACCAGGGCGGCAGCCCGCCGGCAGCCAGCGGCACGGCACCCGGCCAAAGCGGTACCGCGCCCGGTCACAGCGGCACCGCGCCGGGCCACAGCGGCACCGCCCAGGGCCATAGCGGCACGGCTCCCGGTCACAGCGGCACGGCGCCTGGTCACAGCGGCACCGCGCCGGGTCAGACCGCAAGCCCGCCCGGACACTCGGGAAGCCCGCCCGGACACGGCGGCACCCCGCCCGGCCAGGGTAAGAAGTAGACGAGAGGCCCCCGGAGACGGGGGCCTCTACGTCATACGATCCCCGGCATGGCGCGTTATCTGCACACGATGTACCGGATCACCGATCCGGAAACGAGTCGCGCGTTCTACGAGGCGCTCGGGTTCGAGTTCCGCCGCCAGCTGCCCATCGTCCGCGGCGGCAAGCTCGAGGCCACGAGCTATTTCTTCGGGATCCCTGGCCCAGGACGAGGAGCTGGAGCTGACGTTCAACCACGACGGTCGCACGTACGACGTGGACACCGCCTACGGACATATTGCGCTCGCCGTCGACGACCTCGACCGAACGCTCGCGCGGCTACGCGAACAGGGGATCGAGCCCGAACGGGAGCCGTACGGCGTTCGCGAGGGCGGTTCGCGCCTCTGCTTCGTGCGCGACTCGGATAGTTAGCTTCGAAGCTTCGAGGCTGGCGATAGCCCTTGGCCTCAATCGCCTGCGGATTTGTTCGATCTGGCCGAAGGGGAGAAGGCATGCGAGGTCACGCAGAGCCGGCGACGATCGAGTGCGAGCGCCCTAGGTATCCGGGATCGTCTGCTCGAGGAAGCCGACGCCGCCTGTGTTCGATGTGGCGAGCCCGGTGAACGTCTGGCTGAAGACCCAGGCCGTGCCGCCGATCTTGCCGTCGGGATGGTGGACGGCGAGCGTTGAGCCGCGGCAGCGAGCGGCCAACCTCGTCGTCGGCTGCGCGTATGTCAGCGCTCCACGCGCCAGGCCTGTGCGACGAACGCGCGGGGTGCACGCGGACCGTCGCGCGCCGAGCCGGGCGCTGATCCCGCGCCAGATCGAGTCGTCTGGGGTGTGCGTCTGCTTCGGCGTCCGGAACGGCTCGAGCCCCCAGACGAGGCGGAGGTCACGTGCGCTTCTCCAGAGCAGCGCCAGGTCTTGGCGCACGTACGCCTGTGTCTCGTGGTGACGGTACGACGCCCACTCATGGACGTGCGCCCCGTACCACTTGCGCAGCCGCATCGTGCCGTTCGGCGTCTCGACGACGCCGTCGACGAGACCGGTTGCGACGATGCTCAGCCACGCGGAGTGGCCATGGGACGCGGGCAGCGGGCCGACGGTCAGGCCGGGCCGGACTCGATGGAGCACGAGTTGGGCGCGCGACCTGCTCATTGATCCGTACGCGTCGAGCAGCCAGCGCGTGCCGGCGCGCCGGATCGATCCGTGCCCGAAGGGCTCCTTCATGCTCACACCAGGGCCGGGGTGCTGGGCGAGCTCAACGCGTTCCGTGTAGCTCGTGACGCCGCGCCCGCGCCGGTACCAAAGCCATTCGATGTAGTACGGGTTGTCCTTCGTCCAGAAACGGACGACGATTGCGCGGCGACCGTTGCGTGCGACCGCGCGCAGATCCCACGTCTCCGAGAGGGCGCTCGACTTTGCGACCGAGTCGACCGGGCGGGCCGTTCGCGAGGGAATGCCCGCGGCGGCCGACGCGACGACGATGAGGGCCAATGCGGCTGAGAGCACAGTCCGCATCATGCGCTGCTTACCCGTTGTGCAAGGGCATAATCGCGGCCTTCGACGGGCGTCGTTTGCCGCCGGAGCCAACACGGACGTGGAGGTGATGGCATGCAAGGCTTGACGAGAGGCGCAACGACGCTGCTTGGCGTCGTCGTCGCGGGCTTCCTGATCTGGTGGGGGGCGAGCGCGCTGCCTGGCGA
>DASZCE010000081.1:0-2531 GCA_035943455.1 Gaiellaceae bacterium
ACGGTCACCCTCGGCGAGACGACCGTGAACCGCATGGGCTTCGGCGCGATGCGGCTCACCGGCCCCGGTGTGATCGGCGAGCCTCCCGATCCCGAGAACGCGAAGGCGGTGCTCCGCCGCGCCGTCGAGCTCGGCGTCAACTTCATCGACACGGCCGACGCATATGGGCCGGAGGTCAACGAGCGCCAGATCGCCGAGGCGCTGCACCCATATCCCGACGATCTCGTGATCGCGACCAAGGGCGGGCTGCTCCACGAGCGCCAGGGCGAGTGGCTTCGCGACGGCCGTCCCGAAACGCTCCGCGCCTCCTGCGAGGCCAGCCTCCGCCGCCTTCGGGTCGAGCGCATCGACCTCTACCAGCTGCACTCGGTCGATCCCGGCGTGCCGTTGGAGGAGTCGGTCGGGGCGCTGGCCGAGCTCCAGCGCGAGGGCAAGATCCGGCACATCGGCCTCTCCAACGTCGACACGCGGCAGCTCGCCCGCGCGCGGGAGACGGCCACGATCGTCTCCGTTCAGAACCGCTACAACGTCGCCGATCGCCATGCAGAGGGCGTGCTCGACGCATGCGAGCGAGCAGGGATCGCCTTCCTCCCGTGGTTCCCGCTCGGGCTGGGCGATCTCACCCGCGGCGGCGGCCGCCTGGCCGCGGTGGCCTCGGCAAAGGGCGCGACGCAGGCGCAGGTGGCGATTGCCTGGTTGCTGCGCCGCTCGCCTCTGATGCTGCCGATTCCCGGCACTTCCTCCCTGGAGCATCTGGAGGAGAACGTGGCCGCCGCATCGGTCGAGCTGACGGACGCCGAGTCCGCCGAGCTCAGCCGCGCAGCGGGTGCCGTGCTCTAGTCCTCCAGGAGCTCCGAGACGGTGACGAGCCGGAGGCCACGCTCGACGAGCGCGGGGAGGAGCTGCTCGACCGCAGCGACGGTCGCTCGTTGTGGCCGCCGGCCGTCGTGGAGATCGACGATGGCACCCGGAGCTGCCTCGGCCAGGACGCGCGCCACGATCACGTCGGCGTCGGTCGTCTCCCAGTCGCGCGGATCGATCGACCAGAGGACCGTCGGCCCTAGCCCGAGCTCGTCGGCCAACCGGTCGAATCGCTCCGCGTCCTCGCCGTACGGCGGCCGCACGAGCCGCGCGCCCGGTCCCACGGCAGCCGCGCCCCGCCGGATCTCGGAGCGGAGCTCGTCGTCGCCGAGCGCGGTCGGATGGCCGTGCGAGAACGTGTGGCTTCCGAGCTCGTGTCCCTCGGCGCGGGCTCGCCCCAGCGTCCGCTCCCGCCCGGCGACGGCCGAGCCGACGACGAAGAACGTCGCCCGGGCGCGATGCGTCGCCAGCAGGTCGAGGATCGGCTCGGTCCACTCCGATGGCCCGTCGTCGAAGGTCAGGGCGAAGCGCGGCTCCCCTGGGTCCTTCCGGCTCCGGACGATCACTCACTCGACCCTACAATCCGCGCGGTGGTTCTCTCCGACCGGACGATCCGGCGGCTGATCGACGAGGGTCGCATCGGGATCGACCCCTACGACGAGTCGCTGCTCCAGCCGTCGAGCGTCGACGTCCGCGTCGACCGTTACTTCCGCGTCTTCCACAACGCGCGCTACCCGTTCATCGACGTCAAGGAGCCACAGGACGACCTGACCGAGCTCGTGGAGGTCGACGAGGACACGCCGTTCATTCTCCACCCCGGGGAGTTCGTGCTCGCGTCGACGCTGGAGCGCATCCGGCTCCCCGACGATCTCGTGGCGAGACTGGAAGGGAAATCGAGTTTGGGCCGCCTCGGCCTTCTCATCCACTCGACGGCAGGCTTCATCGACCCAGGCTGGGACGGCCACGTGACGCTCGAGCTCTCGAACGTCGCCAACCTCCCGATCACGATCTACCACGGGATGAAGATCGGCCAGCTGTCGTTCGTCCAGCTTTCCGAGCCGGCGGAGACGCCGTACGGTGCGGGCGAGCTCGGCTCGAAGTACCAGGGACAGCAGGGACCGACGCCGTCACGCTACTGGCAGAACTTTCCGAGGGAGCGCGTGTGAGGATTCTCGTCACCGGGGCGACCGGTTTCGTCGGCCCGAAGGTCGCGAACACGATCGCGGACGCTGGCCACGAGCTGCGCGTGCTCGAGCGGAAGCCGGGTGCGTGGAAGCAGGCCGGAATACGCTGCGACTCGGCAGTCCAGGGTGACATGACCGACCCCGACAGCCTCCGCCGAGCGGTGCGCGGCATGGAGGTCGTCGTCCATCTCGTCGCGATCCGGCAGGGCAAGCCCGAGCGGTTCCAACGCGTGATGATCGAGGGCACCCGCAGCCTCCTGGCCGCCGCCAAAGAGGAGGGAATCCGCCGCTTCGTCCTGATGAGCGCGCTCGGGACGACCGAGGAGACGAAAGACCTCGTCCCCTACTACAACGCCAAGTGGCAGGAGGAGCAGGACGTCCAGCGGTCGGAGCTCGAGCACGTGATCTTCCGGCCGAGCTTCGTCTTCGGCCGCGACGGCGGCATCCTCCCGACATTCCTGAGGCTTGCGCGCCTCGCCCCGGTGA
>DASZCE010000082.1:0-5468 GCA_035943455.1 Gaiellaceae bacterium
GCTCGAGGGCGTGCCCGGGATGCCGGCGAAGACGGCGCGCGCCATCTACGCGCAGCTCCACAAGGCCGGGCGCGCCTAACGCACACGCAGCCGCCCATCGGAGGAGCTCGTCCAGCTGCTGCGTGCGCTCGGCGAACAGACGAGGCTCCGCGCCCTGAAGCTGATCGCGGAGCGGCCGCGCTCGACCCAGGAGCTGGCGCCGCTCGTCGGGAGTTCCGAAGCCGGTCTCGAAGCACCTACGCCAGCTGGCCGACGCCGGTCTCCTCCGGTCGCGGCGCGAGGGTTACTACGTCCTCTACAGCATCGTTCCGGAGCGCATCGATCCGCTCTCGGAGTCGCTCCAGCGTTTCCTCAGGGGATAGAGGCGGCGAAGAGCGCCTGGTTCAGGCGCGTGCGTGGGCGTGAGGCGAGGACGAAGACGGGGACGGCGCGCCCGCCCGCGAACGACGTCGAGATGTAGTCGCCGACCATTGCAGCGCCGGCCTGCGCGATCCAGTCGAGGCGCATCGTCTCGGTGTTTAGGCGACGTGGCGCGCTCCACCTCCGGCCCCCGTCGGCCGTGGCCACGAAGCCGGCGTCGAGCGCTCCACTCGAGGCGTACGCGTAGTAGGCAAGCGCGAGACGGCCGGGCCTCGACGCATCGGCAGCGAGTCCGGGGATCACGAACTCGGCGCCGCCACCGAGCGGGACACGCGTCGGCGCCGACCAGCTGACGCCGTCTGGCGAACTCGACAGCACGATGTCGTTGCGTGCGCACGTCGTGCCGCAGTCGGGCCACGCGACGTAGACGGTGCCGTCGCGATCCACCTCCGCGCTCGGCAGCGGCGGTGCGCGCAGGCCCGGCGTCGGCTTGAACCGCGTCGGTGCAACGGTCACCGGGAGGGAGAAGGAACGTCCCCCGTCCGCCGAGCGGACTGACGCCAGCCGATCCTCGTCGTAGTACGGCACGATCAGATCTCCGTCGGGCTGGACGACGGGCTGCGGCGCCGGCGCCCAGCGGCCGACGATCGAAGGGCGGCCCGCGTTTTCGGGCGCTGCGACCTGGCTCGACCAGGTGAGACCACCGTCACGCGAGGCTTGGAACTCGAGCCGGAGCGTCCGGAAATCGCTGTAGGTGACGTAGCAGCTGCCGCGAAACGGGCTCGCAGCGCCGTTGTCACAGACGATCCACTCCTTGTCGAGCAGAAGGTTGGGATTCCACGGCGCCTGGACGACGGTCACGGGCGGACTCCACGTGAGACCGTCGCTCGACCGGCTGACGACGACGGCGGCGGAGTTTCCCGGCCGCAGCGCGAGCGAGGCGATCAGCCACGTCGCGTGGAGGGCGTCGTATGCGACGACGGGATCGCTGGCCCGGTCCCAGGGGCCTGCCGGGACGGAGGCTCTCGTGAGCGCCGGGAGGACGCCCGAGCGCCAGCTCCGGCCACCGTTGCGTGAGGTCGCCCAGCCGGTATTGACGGCACCGCCGTCTCGGAAGCGGCCGACCTGAAAGGCGGCAACGACGGTGTTGCCCCACGCCATCGTGTCCGGCTCGGCGATCGACGAGTGCTGGGCAGGCGCGGAGTAGCGATCCCGGGCGACCACGCGCACCACGGTCTCGCAGTCGCGGAGGCGGTCGCCCGGGTCGGCGTTCACGAGGTCGCTCCCGCGGCCGCAGCGAACCGTGTCCCGTCCGCCGCCGTCGACCTTGATGCGATCGTGGCCGCCTCGGGCGTGGACCGTGTCGGCACGGGGCCCGCCTCGGAGGAACTCGCCGCGGTTCGTCCCCCGGATCACCGCGGCGCCGGCCACGCTCGAGAACAGAAGGAGGGCCGCCGCAGCGACCAGGACGACACGACGGCCCATGCTGACCTCAGACGCCCGAGCCCCGCAGCGGTTGTTGACCGCCGGTTAAGGCCGGTCGGGCGGCCCCGAGCCGTCGCCCGAGTCAGGCGCCATGAAGGGATAGCGGTAGTCCCTCGGCGGCACGAACGTCTCCTTGATCGTGCGGGGACTGACCCACCGAATCAGGTTCCACATCGAGCCGGCCTTGTCGTTCGTCCCCGAGGCCCTCGCACCGCCGAACGGTTGCTGGCCGACGACCGCCCCGGTCGGCTTGTCGTTCACGTAGAAGTTGCCCGCCGCGTACCGCAGCTTCTCGTGCGCCTCCTCGATCGCCTCTCGATCCTCCGAGAACACGGCTCCCGTGAGCCCGTACGGCGCCGTGTCGTCCACGAGCTCGAGCGTCTCGTCCCACTTCTTCTCCGGATAGACGTAGGTAGTCACGATCGGGCCGAAGAGCTCTTCTTGCATCAGCTTCGAGCGCGGGTCGGTCGTCTCGAGCACCGTCGGCTCGATGAAGTAGCCCTCGCTGTCGTCGGTTCCCCCGCCGACGACGACCTCCGCCTTGTTCTTCGCTGCGTTCTCGATCGCCTGGCGGTGGCCCGCAAACGCCTTCGCATCGATCACCGCGCCCATGTAGTTCGAGAAGTCGGCGACGTCGCCCATGCGAATCGTTCCGACCTCCTTGACCAGCCGCTCCCGCAGCTCCGGCCAGATGTTGGAGGGCGCATACACCCGCGAGGCCGCCGAGCACTTCTGCCCCTGGTACTCGAAGGATCCGCGCAGGATCGCCGTCGCGACGGCCTCCACGTCGGCCGAGGGATGGGCGACGATGAAGTCCTTGCCGCCGGTCTCTCCGACGATGCGAGGGTAGTTGCGGTAGCCGGCGATGTTGCCGCCGATCGTTTTCCACATCGACTGGAAGACGGGTGTCGAGCCCGTGAAGTGCACGCCGGCTAGATGACTGCTTGTCAGCGCGGCGTTACCGACGGTCGCACCGTCTCCGAAGACGAGGTTGATGACGCCAGGCGGCAGTCCCGCCTCCTCGAACAGGCGCATCAGCCAGTACGCGGAGTAGGCGGCAGTCGAGGCCGGCTTCCAGACGACGGTGTTGCCCATCAGAGCGGGGCTCGTCGGCAGGTTGCCGGCGATCGAGGTGAAGTTGAAGGGCGTGACCGCGAAGATGAAGCCCTCGAGCGGCCGGTACTCCATCTGGTTCCAGGTTCCCGGCGACGAGACGGGCTGGTCCTCGTAGATCCTGGTCATGAACTCGACGTTGAAGCGCCAGAAGTCGACGAGCTCGACGGCAGCGTCGATCTCCGCCTGGTGCGCTGTCTTCGACTGGTTGAGCATCGTGGCGGCGTTCAGCGTGGCGCGCCAGGGGCCGGCGAGCAGCTCGGCCGCGCGCAGGAAGATCGCGGCGCGATCCTCCCACGGCCAGCGATGCCAGTCCTCCCAGGCCTCGCCGGCCGCCTCGATCGCCCGCTCGACCTCCGCTGGCCCGGCCTTGTGGACGTCGGCGAGCACGCTGTCCTTGTCGTGCGGTTCCACCGCCTCGAAGGTGTCGCCCGTGCGGACCTCCTCGCCACCGATCACCGTGGGGATGTCCAGCCGGTCGCGGCGCATCTCCTCGAGGCGCGCCTTCAGCGCTTCGCGCTCGGGTGACCCGGGCGCATAGTCGCGAATCGGCTCGTTTCGGGGCGGAGGAGGACGGAAGATGCCCGGGCGGCTCATCGCAGGGATTGTAGATTCGGGACATCGTGTCCCTGTCCGGCGATGTTCGGAGCGAGCTGTCAGCGATCGCGCCGCGTCGGGAGTGTGATCGCCTCGCGGAGCTCTCCGCTCTCTTTCGCACGGCGGGGAGGATCCACCTCCGTGGCCGTGGCGAGGTGTCGCTCCACCTCGACCTTTCGAGCTCCGCCGTCGCGCGGCGCGCCTTCAGCCTCCTGCGCGGCTTCGGGGTTCCCTGCGAGGTCCGCAGCTACCGCCGTCGCGCCTTCGGCAGCGAAACGCGGTATGAGCTGCATGTTCCAGGTGGCGCGCGTGCGGTGCAGGTGCTCCACGAAGCCGGCGTCGTCAGCGCCGGGCTGAGTCCGCTCGAGCGGCCGCCGAGAAGGGTGGTCGCCCGGTCATGCTGTCGCCGCGCCTATCTCCGAGGCGCGCTCCTCGGCGCCGGAACCGTCTCGGTCGGCCACCTGGAGCTCCGCTACGAGGGGCGGGCAGGCGCGGACTTCGTTGCGGAGGTGGCGGAGGCGGAGGGGATCCGGTTGGCGGTGCTGGAGCGGGATAACCATGTCGCCGCGTATGCGAAGGGCGCCGAGCCCATCGCCGAGGTCCTTGCGGCGGCCGGTGCCGCCGGGGCGGTACTGACGTTCGTGGAGCGTGCGGTGGTGGGAGCGGCGAAGTCGCAGGCCAATCGTCTCGCGAACGCCGATCACGCGAATCTTCTCCGCTCGAGCCGGGCAGCGGGGATGCAGGTGCGCGCGGTGCGTCGGCTCCAGCGACGGGGAGCGCTCGCCCGTCTCCCCCGGGAGCTTCAAGAGCTCGCGGAGCTACGCCTCGCGCATCCGTCCCTCTCGCTCCGAGAGCTCGGCCTCAAGTGCCGCCCCGCCGCAACCAAGGCCACCGTCCACCGACGCCTCCAGAAGCTCGTGCGCCTCGCCGGCCCTTAACAGAACCTGGTTCGGTAAAGAAACGTACGACGAAGTGCCGCGGCTTCGTAACGCGGCTCCCGCCGCGCCGGCCTAACGGAACCAGGTTCCGTTAAGGCTTGCCGGCGCTGCCGGCTGATGCCCGAACGGCGCGCCGCTTGCCAGAAGCGAGCGGCGGGCCGGAGGGGAAGCTCCGAGGACGACCTCCCCCTCCAGTTGAACCGCGCTCCGGACCGTGGCGCCGAACGGGGTCTGAATTCGACGCCGGACGAGCGCAGACCCGCCGTGAATTGAGTATGACTGATGGGCCCTGGGTGGGCTAGCGCGTGATGCGGATCGGCGCCGAGAAGCTCGTCGTGCGCGTCGGGTTCAGCGCGGCGCGGAGCGTCACACGGAAGGTGTAGCGGCCGGGGCGGAAGCGGGTCGAGAAGCGCACGATCTTCGAGCGGTACGCCGCGACGGTCGGGCGCTGCCGCAGCACGCGCCGGGAACCGCGGTAGAGAGAGGCGTCGACGAGCGCGTCCTCCTGCGCGTTCGCCACCAGCGCGAGGCTCAGGCGGCGAGCCGGCAGGACGCGGTTCCGGGGGAAGGTGACCTTCGCGCCGTCAATGGTCGTCGAGTGCTTCCAGGAGCGCATCTGCCCCGCGCATTGGCCCTTGGTCTCGGCGAAGGCTGTCTTGACCGCGTCGTACGAGGGACGATGCGTGCCGTCCGCCCGCACGAGGCCGGCCTGCCAGCGCTCGAGGTCGGCCTCGTCGCGAAGCAGGAAGAAGAGGATCGAGCGGACGGATGCGTCGCAGCCGAGGAAGCGAACCGCGTCGCCATAGATCCGCGCCTGCGAGCTCTCGTCCGTCGCCTGGATGTTCTCGCGCCCCGAATACGCTGCGGTGGCGTCGGGGGCGACGTCGACCTGCCACCCGAGCTCGTCCAACCGGAAGGTGACCTTCCCACGGGCGCGGCCCTCGCCGAAGGTCGGCTGGCCGGTGCCGGTGAAGG
>DASZCE010000083.1:0-3416 GCA_035943455.1 Gaiellaceae bacterium
GGCGAGGTGCGTGGGCTCGGCCCGATGCTGGCGTTCGAGCTCGTCGAGCCGACGCCCGAGCTCGCCTCCGAGATCACCGCGGCGGCTCGCGAGAAGGGCCTCATCCTGCTCTCGTGCGGCCTCTATGGCAACGTGATCCGCATCCTCGTTCCGCTCGTGATTTCCGACCCCGACCTCGCCCGTGGACTCGAGCTTCTAGAGGAGTCGCTTGTCGACGCAAGCTCCCGCGCGGCCTAGCGAGCGTCCATCCACCGACGCGGCCGTCCCGGACGTCGAGGTGGTGTCGCTCCGTCGCACCTACGGGGACGTGGTCGCCGTCGACGGGGTCGACCTCGCGGTTGCGCCCGGCGAGTTCTTCACGCTGCTCGGGCCGAGCGGTTCCGGCAAGACGACCACGCTGCGCTTGATCGCGGGCTTCGAGCAGCCGGACTCCGGGCGAGTCCTGCTCAAGGGTAGGGACGTGACGGCGCGGCCGCCGTACGAGCGAGACGTCAATACCGTCTTCCAGGACTACGCGCTCTTTCCGCACATGACCGTCGAGCAGAACGTCGGCTACGGGCTGATGGTCAAGGGCGTCCGAAAAGGTGAGCGGACAAAGCGCGTGGGCGAGGCGCTCGAGATGGTCCGCCTGTCACGGCTCGGCGGACGGCGGCCCGCCCAGCTCTCGGGCGGCCAGCGACAGCGCGTCGCGCTCGCGCGCGCAATCGTGAACCGGCCGCAGGTGCTCCTCCTGGATGAGCCGTTGGGGGCGCTCGACCTCAAACTGCGCCAGGGGATGCAGCTGGAGCTGAAACGGATCCAGCAGGAGGTCGGGATCACGTTCGTCTACGTCACCCACGACCAGGAAGAGGCGCTGACGATGAGCGACCGCCTTGCGGTCTTCCTCGACGGGCACATCGAGCAGGTCGGCACGCCGGCAGCCGTCTACGAGCATCCCGAGAGCGAGTTCGTCGCCGGCTTCGTCGGCGTTTCCAACGTGCTCGAGCGAGACGGCCGGCGCTTCACGGTCCGTCCGGAGAAGATCCGGCTCCTCGGCGAGAACGATCAGCCGGCGGCCGGATCGATCTCCGAGCGCGGACGGATTCGGGAGGTCGTCTACGTCGGGATGATCACGCGGTACATCGTCGATCTGGAAGGCGGTGGCGCGCTGACCGTCGTCCGCCAGAACCTCGAGACCACGTCAGCGGACGTCGTCGAGGCGAAGGGTCGCCCGGTTCGCCTCGCATGGCGTCCAGAGCACACCTACCAAATGGATCTGGGGGGAGAGACGGAGGACGAATGACCAAGGGACGATGGCGTGGCTTCACGTGGTTCGGGCTTGCGGTGTACCTCGTCGTTGCGCTGCTGGCAGCGACAAGCTGCGGCGGAGACGGCGGCGGTGGCGACGAAGCGACGCAGGTCGAGGGGCTCGGGAGCGACCTCGACGAGATCAAGGACAAGGCCAGAGACGAGGGGCAGGTCAACCTGGTCATCTGGTCCGGGTACGCGGACAAGTCCTGGGCCAACCAGTTCGCCCAGCAAACCGGCTGCAAGGTCAACACGAAGGACGGCGCCAGCTCCGACGACATGATCGACCTGATCTCGACGGGCGAGTACGACGGCGTCTCTGCATCCGGCAACGCGACCGTCCGCCTGATGGAGCGGGCCGACGTCGCGCCCGTGAACACCGATCTGATTCCGAATTACGCCGACGTCCAGGAGGGGATCAAGAACCAGCCGTACAACAGCAAGGACGACAAGCCCTACGGCGTCCCGCACGGACGCGGCCCGAACCTGCTCGTCTTCCGAACGGATGTCGTCCCGCCGAACACGAACAGCTGGGCCGTGATCTGGGACAAGGCCGAGCCGTACAGCGGGAAGCTGTCCATCTACGACGACTCGATCTTCATTGCGGACGCCGCCGTCTACCTCAAGGCGACGCGCCCGGATCTCGAGATCGAGAACCCCTACGAGCTCGACGACAAGCAATTCGCGGCGGCCGTCGACCTGCTGAAGAAGCAGGCGCCGATGGTCGGCGAGTACTGGCCCGGGGACGTGGCCAAGCAGGTCCAGTCGTTCACGAACAAGAACAGCGTCGTCGGCACGACCTGGCCCTACCAGGTCAACCTGCTCCAGCAGGCGAAGCCGCCCGTACCCGTGAAGGCGATCAAGCCGAAGGAAGGAACGACCGGCTGGTCCGACACCTGGATGATCTACTCCAAGGCCAAGAATCCGAACTGCATGTATCTGTGGATGGACTACATCATCTCGCCCGAGGCGCAGGCGAAGGTGGCGGAGTTCTTCGGTGAGGCGCCGGTCAACACGAAGGCCTGCTCGCTCACCAAGGACAAGCAGCACTGCACGAAGTTCCACGCGGAGGACGAGCCGTGGTGGGACGACGTTTACTACTGGACGACGCCGACCAAGGACTGCGGCGACGACCGTGGCGACGTCTGCAAGACGCAAGAGGACTGGAAGGCCGCCTGGACCGAGATCCGGGGGTAAGTGACCGCAGTCCCGTACGAGAAATCGCCGCCCCGGGTCGGCCCGGGGCGGCGAGTCTCGAGCTTCCTCTTCGGCCATCCGCGCGTTCGGCTGGCGGCGCTGCTCGCCGCGCCAGTCGCCTGGCTAGCGCTCGTCTACCTGGGCTCGCTCGTGGTGCTGCTGCTCGCCGCGTTCTGGGAGACGGACGAGTTCACGTCCGAGGTCGTCCGCACCTTCACGCTCGACAACTTCCGAACCCTCTTCGAGCGCGACGTCTACCGGAACGTGGCCTGGCGCACGATCGAGATGGCCGCCCTCGTGACCTTGGCGGACGCCGTGCTGGCATTTCCGATTGCGTACTACATGGCGCGGGTCGCCTCGCCGCGCGTTCGGAATCTGCTCGTCGTGGCAGTCGTGATGCCGCTCTGGGCCAGTTATCTCGTGAAGGCGTACGCCTGGCGCACGATGCTGGCAAACGGCGGCGTCCTCGACTGGGCGCTCGATCCGATCGGCCTTTCGGGGCCGGGCTACTCCAACGTCGGCCTCTGGCTCGTGTTCACGTACCTCTGGCTGCCGTTCATGATCCTGCCCGTCTACACGGCGCTCGAGCGGATCCCGGACTCTCTGCTCGAGGCGTCCGCCGACCTCGGCGCGCGTTCGGCTCGCACCTTCCTCCGCGTCATCCTGCCGCTTGCGTTCCCCGCCGTCGTCGCCGGCTCGATCTTCACGTTCTCGCTCACGCTCGGCGACTACATCGCGCCCGGGCTTATCACCAGTGACCAGTTCATCGGTACGGTCATCTATTCCATCCGAGGCCAAGCGCTGCCCGTTGCCGCCGCATACACGCTCGTCCCGATAGCGGTCATGGTCGTCTACTTGCTCGGCGCCCGCCGGCTCCGGGCATTCGACGCGCTGTGATGGCGGAGTCGGCCGCGACGAGGATGCTTCTGCGG
>DASZCE010000084.1:0-6853 GCA_035943455.1 Gaiellaceae bacterium
TCGTGAGCTTCCGCAATCGCGCTCCAGGAGAGTGCTTCGCGGGCGCGCTCGGCGCCGCGGAAGGCGTCGGCGAGTGCGGCGGGATCGTCGAGCAGGCGGTTGATGGCGCCGGCCAGCGCCTCTGGATCGCCACGTGGCACGATCAGACCGGCGCCGAACTCGGCCACCGTCTCGCGCAAGACGTCCGAGACGACCGCCGGTCGGCCGTGCCCCAGCGCCGTCGCAAGCGGGCCCGAGGCGGAACCACCGCTGCGATACGGGAAGACGGTGATCGTCGCCTTGCGCATGAGCGGCTCGATCTCGTCCATCGGCAGGTACCCGAGGCGCCAGTCGATGCGGTCGTCGACGCCGACGTCGCGTGCGAGCTGCCGAACCGGCCCGACCGGCTCGAGGGGATCTCCCGCCACCACCAGCCGTGCGTCCGGAACATGCGCCAGCGCTTGGACCAGGACGTCGAGCCCCTTGTAACCGCGGATCAGGCCGAAGTAGACGACGGTGCGACCGGTGGGAGGCTGCACGGCCGCCGTCGGAGGCGCGTTGAAGGTCCCATGTGGGATCCGGACGACCCGCTCGCGAGGGATGCCGTAGCGCTCGAGCTGCACCGCACCCTCGCGCGAGTGCACAACGATCCGGTCGAACGCGGCGTAGAGCCGCCGGCGCCGCGCGACATCGGCCTCGCCCTCGTGGGGTACGACGTTGTGCGCCGTCAGCACGAGGGGACGCCTGCGCCCGAGGCGCCGCAGCCAGCGAAGGTCGTACCGCTGGAACGTCAGCCACTGGACGTGCACCACGTCGGGACGGAATCGCTCCACGGCCCGGACGAGCCGAACGACGCTCGGCGGATACTCGGCAGCCTTGAGAACGAAGCGCAGGCGCGAGCGTGGTGCGCGCTGACGCATCTTTCCCGAGAGCGAGAGGAATAGCTCCCGGCGCTCGTACCCGTCGGGTGCCGACAACGTTGCGAACGGGAACGGGGACGTGAAGAGATCGACCTCATGGCCCCGACGCGCGAGCGCCGACGCAAGGTGGTCGTCATACGTGGGCGAGTAGCTGGGCGGATCGAGCAGCGCAACGCGCATTGGCGAACTGTGACACTAGGGCGGTTTTGGACGTCCTCTACTTCCACCAGTACTTCGCCACGAGACGGCGGTCGACCGCCACCCGCTCCTATGAGCTCGCGCGGCGGCTCGTCGACCGCGGCCATCGCGTGACGATCGTCACTCGCGACACACGCATGCTCGAGTCGGGCCGCGACGGAAGACCACCTGGGCGCGTCGTCGCCCGTGAGCAGGTCGACGGGATCGACGTCCTCTACCTCAACATCCCCTACGCCAACCGCTATTCGACTCCGGTGAGGGTGGTCTCGTTCACGGCCTTCACGGTGGCGGCGAGTGTCGCCGGCGCCCTCCACCGCCGGCCTGACGTCGTCTTCGCCTCCTCGACCCCCTTGACGATCGGAATCGCCGGCCTCGTCACGGCCCGCGTGAAGCGAGCCCCCTTCGTCTTCGAGATCCGCGATCTGTGGCCGGCCGTCCCCGTGGCGCTCGGCGCGCTGACGAGCCGTCCCGCGATCGAAACGGCCGAGTGGCTGGAGCGTCGCCTGTATCAGCGGGCCGAGCGGATCGTCGTCCTCAGCGAAGGGTCGCGGGAGGAGCTGCGTGGCCGCGGAGTCCCCGAGGAGAAGCTGGTGCTGATCCCGAATGCCGCCGACCTCGACGTCTTCCGGCCGGAGGTGGTCGATTCGGGCTTCCGCGGCCGCCATGGGCTCGGGGACCGGTTCATCGCGCTCTATGCCGGCGCGATGGGGCGCGCCAACGGCCTCGACCAGCTGGTCGACGCCGCCGACGCCCTGCGGCGATGGGGCGACAGCCGCGTGACGATCGTGGCGCTCGGCGACGGCGGCGAGCGGCCGCGCCTCGAGCAGCGGACACGGGAGCTCGGCCTCGACAACCTGCTCTTCCTTCCCGCTGTCCCGAAGGAGGAGCTGGCCGGCGTCGTGGGAGCGGCCGATGTGACGCTGACCATCTTCGCCCCGCACCCGATCCTCGAGACCAACTCGCCGAACAAGTTCTTCGACTCGCTGGCCGCCGGAAAGCCGGTCGTCGTCAATCTCGGCGGCTGGCTGCGCGGCCTGGTCGAAGAGCACGACGCCGGCGTCTGGGTATCTCCCGGCAACGCCGAGGCGCTCGCCGGAGCGCTCAGCGCCCTCGCCGCGAACCCGAGCGGGGTCGAGCAGATGGGGCGCAATGCGCGGTCGCTCGCGGAGCGCGAGTTTGGCAGGGACGAGATGGCCGAGCGGCTCGCGCAGACGCTCGAGGAGGTCGGCGGGTGAAGCGGGCCGTCATCTTCGGCCTCCTCCACGCGGGCCTGGCGATCGCACGCAGCCTCGGTCGCGCCGGGGTGCCGGTAAGCGGCATCGCCTGGCATCCGTACGACTTCGGCCTCAAGTCGCGCTACCTCGACCGGCGGTGGTCGGTCCCCTACGGCGACGACGCCCGCGTGCTCGCGGCTCTCCGCGACGAGGCCGGCGGCGATCGCGTCATCTTCTTCCCCGAGCGAGACGAGAACGTGGAGTTCGCGCTCGACCACTGGGACGACGTGCGTGCGGTCGCCGAGCTTCCGCTTCCCGACGACGCCGAGGCCGTGCGCAGGCTGCGCCGCAAGGACGTCTTGCCGCTCGTCGCCGCGGAGGCCGAGGTGCCGTCACCCGCCACCGTGCTGGCGGACGGCGACGAGGCCGTGCGCGCTGCTCGCCTGCGCCCGCCGCTCGTCGTCAAGGCCGCCGAGGGGCAGGAGTATGCGCTCGCCTTCGGGCACAAGGCGGTCGTCGCCCGCGACGTGGAGGAGGCGCTCGCTGCCGTCCGCGCCGCGAGCGATCGCGGCTTCCGCACGATCGTCCAGGAGGTCGTCCCCGACTCCCATGAGCGGATCTACTCGCTGCTCACCTACATCGGACGCTCGCGACAGCCGTTGGTCACGCTGGTCGGGCGGAAGGTCCGCCAGGGGCCGCTGCGCTTCGGGACGAGCGCGGTGTTCGAGGTCGACTACGAGCCGCGCGTTCTCGACTCGGGGCTCCGCCTGCTCCGGACCGCCGGATACTCGGGAATCGCCCACGTCGAGTTCGCGCAAGACCCGCGTGACGGCCGCTTCCAGCTGCTCGAGGTGAACACGAGGCTGCCCGTGTGGGCGGCGCTGGCCGCCAACCGTTATCTCGATCTGCCCAAGATCGTCTACGACGACTTGACCGGCAAGGACATCGCGCCCCTCCCGACCTTTCGCGACCAGCTGACGTGGATCTACCTGGCGAAGGACGTCTGGGTCTCGCTGCAGATGGCGCGGCGCCGGGAGCTGCGGCCGCGCGAGTTCGCCTCCCGGTACCTCCGTGGACGCAAGGCGAGGGCGGTCTTCGCACGCGACGATCCCTGGCCCGCGGTCGCCTCCCTCGGCTACCTCCGATCGCGGACGCCATGATTCCGGGGTGCTGAGACGCGCGGTAGACCTCGTCGGAGCGACGATCATCGCCGTCGTTCTGTCGCCGGTGCTCGCTGGGCTCGCGGCGGCGATCCGGTTGACGATGGGCTCTCCGGTGCTGTTTCGGCAGATGCGGCCCGGCTACAAGGGGCGGCCGTTCGAGGTGCTCAAGTTCCGGACGATGAGGGAGGGAGACGGGCTCCCCGACGAAGAGCGGCTAACGCGCCTGGGCGTGTTCATGCGGCAGCTTTCGCTGGACGAGCTCCCCCAGCTCTGGAACATCCTCCGCGGCGACATGAGCTTCATCGGGCCGAGGCCGCTGCTGATGGAGTTCCTGAAGTGGTACACGCCCGAGCAGATGCGCCGTCACGACGTCAAGCCCGGAGTGACGGGATGGGCGCAGGTTCAGGGCCGCCACGCCATCCTCTTCTCGAAGCGACTCGAGCTCGACGTCTGGTACGTGGACAACCGCAGCCTTCGCCTCGATCTGAAGATCCTCGGCCTGACGCTGCTGAAGGTGCTGACGATGCGCGGCGCCCAGCCGGCGCAGACCGATGCCGAGGTGGACGACGTCGGGCTGCACGACGCGGTTCGCCGCGAGCGGGGGCTGTCGTGACGCAGGTTCCTCGGGCGCTGCTCGCGGCGGCGCCAGGCGAGCGGTGCGCATGACGACGGTGGCGACGGCGCGGTGGGAGATGGGGGGAGAGTTCCACCTCCCCGTCGAACCGCCGGGACCGTTCCACCGCTGGCCCGACGGCGCCGTGTGGTTCGCGCTCGGGAGGCACGCGGTGCAGGCGTTGCTCCAGCAGCTGGGGTCACCCCGGCTCTGGCTTCCGGACTACTTCTGCCACGAGGTGGCGCAGAGCTGGGCGGAGGTCGCCGACGTTCGCGTGTACGAGGACGATCCTCGGTGGCCGGAGCCGCGGTGGGAGACCTTGCGCCCAGAAGCCGGCGACGCGGTCGTGGCCGTCAACTACTTCGGTATCCGCGAGGGGGCGGCGTGGGGCGCTTGGCGGGGACGCACCGAGTGCGTGCTCGTCGAGGACCATGCACACGATCCGGCCTCGCAGTGGGCGACCGCGTCGCAGGCCGACTACGCGTTCAGCTCCCTCCGGAAGACGCTTCCCGTTCCCGACGGCGCCATCCTGTGGTCACCGCGCGGCCTACCGCTGCCGGACCAGCCCGCGGGCGGCGCCGACGGAAGCGAGCTGAAGCTCGCGGCGATGCTGCTCAAAGGCGAGTACCTCGGGGGCGGAGACAACGCGCTCAAGGAGCGGTTCCGGCAATTACAGCTCGACGGTGAGGCGCGACTGGCGGCGTCGGCGGTCGCGGGAGCGTCTCCGGCGACACGGGAAGCGCTAGTCCGCGGCGTTCCGCTTCCCTGGCGCGCGAAGCGGGCGGAGAACGCGGGGCGGCTGATCGCGGGGCTGCACGGGTGGGAACCGGCGGAGCCGCTCTTCACGGAGTGGCCCGCGGACGCGGCGCCGCTCGGCGCCGTCTTCGTGTTCCGATCGGGCACCGAGCGGGATCGCGTCCGGGAGGCGCTGCGGGCGGCGGGCGTCTATTGCCCGGTCCACTGGGCCGACGCAGCGCAGTCCGATCACGACCGCGTGCGCGACCTCGCCGCGCGAATCCTCACCATTCCGACGGACTGGCGCTACTCGGTCGGCGACATCGCGCGGATCGCGACGCTCGCACGCTCCGCTTGACCGCCGAGGCGCTCGCGACCGACGACCCACGGTGGGACGAGCTCGTCGATGTCTCGCCCACGCCGGACGTGTACTACCGGCCCGGGTATTGCCGGGCCTATGAGGCGGCGGGCTACGGCCGCGTCGTCGCGGTCGTCACCGACGGCGCGCTCTTCCCCCTGCTGCTCCGGCCGCTCCCGTTCGAGGAGGACGGCTTCGACGCCGTCACGCCGTACGGCTACGGCGGCGTGCTCTTTACGGAACCTCGTTCCGTAAAGCGCACGCCTCTGCACCAACTTCGTGACTGGTGTGTGGCGAACGGGGTCGTGAGCTGCCTGCTTCGGCTACACCCCCTCCTGGGGGGCTCGGAGCAGCTGTCCGAAATCGACGGCGGTGCGGTCGAGATCCACGAGCACGGTCCCACAACTGCCGTCGACCCACGGCAGATCGATCCCGGGACCCGCCGACTGGCGGGCATCTCCAAGGGGCGTAAGGCGGACCTGACAATTGCCCGCCGGGAGCTCGAGCTCGCCTGGGGAAGCGACGACGACGCGCTCGAAGCGTTCCGCCGCGTCTACAACGGCACGATGGAGCGCCTCGGTGCCGGCGCGTTCTACCTGTTTCCGCCCGAGTACTACGCCGCGCTGGTCGCGGGCCTGGGCGACCGGTTCGCGGTCGCGCTCGCTCGTCGTCGAGACGACGTCGTCGGCGGCGCCCTCTTCCTCGCGGACCGCCGCTTCGCCCATTACCACCTCAGCGGCACGACCGACGCCGGCCGCGAGGTCAAGGCCGGCACGCTCCTCGTCCACGCCGGGGCCGAATGGGCCGCGTCCCGCGGCTCCGAGCTGCTTCATCTCGGCGGAGGAACCTCCGGAGCGGACAGCCTGTTTGCGTTCAAGAAGAGCTTCGGCGGCGACACCTACACCTACTCCTTCGCCAGCCTCGTCGCCGAGCCCGAGCGCTACGAGGAGCTCGTCGCCCGGCGCTCGAGAGAGCCGGAATCACCGCGGTCGGGCTTCTTTCCCGCGTATCGGGCGTAGAGATCCAGGGTCGCCCGTGTCACCGTCGCCCACGAGAACCGCTCGGCTGCACGGAGGCGCCCGGCTTCGCCCATCTGCCGACGTAGCTCCCGATCGGCCAGCAGCCGCCCCAGCGCACTTCGTAGCGCCGGGACGTCTCCGGGCGGCACATGGATGCCGGTCTCCCCGTCGACGACGAGGTCGAGCAGACCGCCGACCGCGCTCGCCACCACAGGCCGACCGTGGGCCATCGCCTCAAGGCAGGCAACGCCGAAGCCTTCGCGATGCGACGGACAGACGACGACGGCGGCGCGCGCGTACAGCTGCGCCAGCTCGTCCGGGGCGACGAACCCGCGCGCGTGGGGCACCCGCTTCCGCAACGGCCCGTCGCCGGCGACGACCAGGTTCATCCCTCGCGCCGCCTCGACGAGCTCCAAGACACCCTTCTCGGGAGCGAGCCGCCCGACGTAGAGGACTTCCGGCGGCTCGGCCTCCTCCCCCACCTCGGCGGGAAGGTCGATCCCGCTCGGAATCACCACGACGTCCCGGGCGCCGAGCGCGCGCGCGTCCTCCGCGAGCGCGTTCGACGGGCACACGACCGCACGTGCCCGCCGCACCACCCGGCGCGCCAGGCGAGGTGACCGGCGCGCGAGCTCGACGTCGGAGCCCCAGAGC
>DASZCE010000085.1:0-2602 GCA_035943455.1 Gaiellaceae bacterium
GACCCGCATCTTCATTCCAACGTCAGTTTCTGCTCACGTATGCCCCACTCGAAAACCGCCGGTGCTACAAACCCCCCAGGTGAGACGAAAGCCGGCAGACGACGCTCCCTCGGTGCCTGATCCCGAGGCGGTCGATCGGGCCAGAGAAGCTCGCGCCAGCGCGCTCGCCGATCTCACCGAGGCGAAGCGCGAGCTCCGCGAGACCGCCAAGCGCATGGCCGAGCGCGAACGCAAGCTCGAGGAGCGCGAGGAGCACCTCGAGGCGCGCATGCACCGGATCGCACGGCGTCTGGACGCCCGCCGTCGACGTCAGAACCGCATCGACGCGCTGCGAGGGCGGCTCGCCGAGCGAGAGCTGCGAAAGGACAAGCAGGAGCAGAAGGAATCGCAGCTCGCCCGCGGTGAGGCCCGAATCGAGCGTCGGCACGCCCAGCTCGAGCAGCGTGCCTCGGAGCTCGAGCTCAGGAGCTCCGAGCTGGCGCGGCGCGAGGCCGACCTGGTTGCCCGGGAGCGCGAGCTCGACCGCCAGGCCGCGGAGCTCGACGGTGCGCGCTCCGAGACCTCCCGCGCTCAGGCGCAGCTCGATCAGCGGGCTGCGGAGCTCGACCGCCGTGGACGCGAGCTCGATGCCCGCGAGGCTGCCGTCGCGGAGCTCGAGCCGCGTGAGCGGGCCGCGACGCTCAAGGAGGAGGAGTTGGCGACGCTCGAACGCAAGCTCGCACGTGAGACCGAGCGCCAGCGCAAGGTCGCCGAGCGGCTCGATCGCCGTGCCGCCGATCGCGCCGACCGGGAGCGGGCACTCGCTCGCCTGGGCCAGACGCTGCTGTCGCGCCGAGACGGCGAGCCGGCGCGCGAGCGCGAGCCGGGGAAGGCTCCGGTCACCCTGGCCTTCACCGAAGGTCTCGAGGCGCTGAGCGACGCGGCCAAGAGCATCCGACCGCCCCGCTAGCGTCGCTTGCCGATGGGCGTCATGTTCGGCGTCTACGTCGCCGTGATCATCGCCGGCGTCGTGCTCTACGCGATCATCGGGCTCGCGCACCTCTGAGCATGCGGCGGTTCCTCCGGGAGAACAGCCTCTCGCTCTTCTTCCTGGCCCTCTTCGTGATCACCGTCGCCGGTCAGTCGGTAGCCGGGTTCTACGAGTTCAACCAGCACAAGCAGCAACACGGCGAGCAAACGATCTCGTATCTCCGCTACTTGGTGAGCTCGGATTTCGGCGCCGACATGCTCGAGAACTGGCAGTCCGAGTGGCTCCAGTTCTGGACCTTCGCCCTCGCCACCGTGTGGCTGATCCAGAAGGGCTCGAACGAATCGAAACGTCCCGAGGATGTCGGTCTCGAAACGGACGAGCAACAGCGAGTCGGTCGTCATGCCGACCGGAATGCGCCGCGGTGGGCACGGGTCAAGGGATGGCGCCTCACCGTGTATTCGAACTCCTTCCTCATCGTCATGGGGCTCGTCTTCCTCGCAAGCTGGCTGGCTCAGTCGTTCACGAGCTGGACGGCCTACAACGACGTACAGCAGGCGCACGACGACAAGACGCTGTCGTGGCTCAGCTACCTCGGTTCTTCCGACTTCTGGAATCGAAGCCTTCAAAACTGGCAGTCCGAGTTCCTTGCCGTGGGAACGATCGCGGTGTTCACGATCTACCTTCGCCAGCGCGGCTCACCGGAGTCGAAGCCGGTCGGCGCGCCGCACGACGAAACGGCGAGCTCAGGCTAGTCTCGCGCCACAAACCGCATGAGGGCCGTCGGGACGGCCCTCATGTTGGACGCGTGTGAGTAGGGAAGACCGTGCCTGCAGGACCGCACTCCCGCTCGATTCGGGGTCCGACTCCTACTCGAACACCATCCGACGGCGACCCTACCCCTGGTTGCAAGTCCTAAACCTGGCGCCTCAGGACGACCGCAACGCCGCCTCCAGGTCGTGCACCAGGTTCGCCGGAGTCAGATCGGCGCCGGGATGGAGCGTCGAGCGCCACCGCCCTTCTCCGTCGTACACGCGCACCGGCGCCGAGTGCATGTTGGAGTTACCCGTTTCCGCGGACGCGGCGACTGCGAACTCCCTCCACAGCGGCCGAAGCTGGGCGAGGGAGCCGTCGAGATAGCGGAGCTCGCCCTTGGCCCGAAAGCGGTGGAGGAAGGCGTCGATCGCCGCGCGCGTGTCGTGACGCGGATCGACGCTGATCGCGAGTGCCTCGATCTTCGTCCGGTCTTGTCCCAGAGCCCGAACAGCCTGACCGACCTGGGCGGCGATCACCGGGCACGCCTCCGTGCACTGCGCGTCGAGGAAGGTGACGGCGACGGCCTTCCCGCGGAGTTCGTCCGACCGGACCATCCGTCCTTCGTCATCCTGCAGCGCGAACGCGGGAAGCGTGAAGCCGGCAGGAGCGGTACTACCCCGGAAGCGCGTTCCGTCGCCCCGCGTGAGCAGGAACGCGGCCGGGATGGCCAGCGCGCCGAGCAGCGCGACGAGGAGCAGGGCAAGACGCATCTAACGGGCCATGCCGACGAAGATCGTCACGGTCCACCCGACACGTCGGTTCGCGCCGCCGCGCGGAACCTGTTGAACGACGACGCCCTCGTCTCTCGGAGTGGACACC
>DASZCE010000086.1:0-4196 GCA_035943455.1 Gaiellaceae bacterium
ACGGCGACTTCAGCGGCTGCACGTCGCCGAAGAGCTACGCCGGCCTCGCGGACGGTTCGCACACGTTCAGAGTGAGGGCGACCGACGGCGCCGGCAATACCGGGCCGGCGACCATGCATGCTTGGACGGTCGACACGGAACCCCCCACCGTGACGATCACGAAGGCCCCGAACGATCCGAGCGGTGTCAACTCAGCAACCTTCGAGTTCTCGGCAACCGAGGCGGCGAGCTTCCAATGCGAGCTCGACGGCGGCGGCTTCGCTGCCTGTACCTCGCCGAAGACCTACAACAACCTCATCGACAAGGTTCACACCTTCAAGGTCAAAGCGACGGATGCCGCCGGCAATGCGGGCGGGCTGGCGACGCACGAGTGGCTCGTCGAGACGGACCTCCCAGTCGTCACGCTGACGGCGACTCCAAACCAGCGGAGTAGTAGCTCGGGCGCCACGTTCTTCTTCACGGTCAACAAGTCGGCGACGCTGGAGTGCAAGCTCGATGCCGGCGCATTCGGCCCCTGCACCAGTCCCGAGTCGTACAGCGGCCTCGCAGACGGCTTCCACACGTTCGCGGTCAGAGGAATCGGAACCGGCGGCACCGGCCCTTCCACGGTCTACACATGGTCGATCGACACGACCGCACCAACATCGGCGATCACGCAGCGGCCGAACGACCCTACGAACAGCCGCTCCGCGACCTTCGTGTTCTCTGCCAGCGAGCCCGGCACCTTCCACTGCAGGCTCGATGACGCGGCCTTCGCGGTCTGTACGTCGCCGCAGGTCTACAGCGATCTCGGCGACGGCCGCCACACGTTCGTCGTGAAAGCGAAGGACACGGTGCTGAACTCGGGGCCGGAGACCTCATATGCATGGACGATCGAGTCGCGTGCACCTGCGGTGGCCGTTACCTCGGCCCCTCGCGTTCTCGACAACAGCAGGATCGCGAGCTTCACGCTTGCAGCGGACGAGCCTTCGACGTTCCAGTGCAATCTCGACGATCGCGGGTTCGATCCTTGTAGCTCGCCGGCGTCGTATGGGGGGCTCGGCGACGGCGCTCATTCGTTTGCCGTGCGCGCAACCGACGCCGCCGGCAATGTTGGCGCCGCTTCGTACGCGTGGACGATCGACGCCACAGCGCCTGAGACGATCCTGGACGGCAAGCCCAGAGCGGCCACGACATCGACGTCCGCAACGTTGAGGTTCTCGGCCAACGAGCCGGCGACATTCCAATGCCAGCTCGACGGTGGTTCGTTCTCACCGTGCAGCTCGCCAAAGGGATATGCACGACTCGCGACGGGCGTTCACCGGTTTGCCGTCCGTGCGATCGACGCCGCCGGCAATGTCGACTCGACGCCGTCGTCGACACAATGGACGGTCGGCCGCGCCGTGCGCCGAACGGCCGCCACGTCTGCGCTCTTCGCCCCGACCGCCGGATCACGCGTGACGCGTCCGCCGCTCCTTCGCTGGCGGGCAGTGCGACGCGCGCGCTACTACAACGTCCAGCTCTTTCGCGCCGGTAAGAAGATCTTGACGGCATGGCCGACGCGGCCGAGCCTCCAGCTCCGTGCGCAGTGGAGGTTCAACGGTCAGGTGCAGCGCTTCCAGCCCGGCCTGTATCGCTGGTACGTCTGGCCAGGGTACGGGCGCCCCTCCGCACGCCGCTACGGACCGCTGCTCGGTACGAGCACGTTCGTGGTCGGACGCCGGGCCCGAAGCCGCTGACCGCAGCCTGCGCGCGCAAGCTAGAAGAGCTGGTTCTCGCCCTGGAAGATCGCTGAGACGGATTCGTCGGCGAAGACGTTCATGATCGTCTCGGCGAGCAGGCCGGAGACGGTGAGGACGGTCATGTTCGGCGGTCGTCGCATCGGGTCGATCGGAACCGTGTCGGTGACGACGAGCTCGTCGATGTCCTCGGCGTCCCGGAACCGCTCCAGCGAGTTCTTCGCGAACACGCCGTGGGTCGCGCACACATAGACCTTGGTCGCGCCGGCTTCGCGAAGCGCCTGTGCCCCGGCGAGCAGGGTGCCGCCCGTGATGATCACGTCGTCGCCGACGATCGCCGCCTTGCCGCGGACGTTGCCCGTCACCTCGGTCACGGCCGCCCGATCGTGCGCCGGCCGGGTCTTGTGCATGATCGCGAAGTCGGCATCGAGCAGCTCGGCGAACTTGACGGCCATCTTGGCGCGGCCCGCGTCGGGCGCGACCGAGACGACGCCGTCGCCGACGACGCCCTGGTCGCGGAGATGCTGAGCGAAAAGCGGCAGCGCGACCATGTGGTCGACGGGCAGCGAGAAGAAGCCCTGGATCTGACCTGCGTGCAGGTCCATCGTCAGGACCCGGTCGACACCCGCCGTCTGGAGCAGGTCCGCGACGAGCCGCGCGGAAATCGGCTCACGCGGGCGCGCCTTTCGGTCCTGCCGAGAGTACGGGTACCACGGCACGACCGCTGTAATCCGCTTGGCGGACGCGAGCTTGGCCGCCTGGATCATGATCAGGAGCTCCATCAGGTTGCGATCGACCGGCTCGCAGCCGGTCTGGACGAGGAAGACGTCCGCGCCTCGAATCGACTCCTCGAACCGGCAATAGGTCTCGCCGTTCGCAAACGACTCGATCGTGATCTCGCCGAGCTCGACGCCGAGGCGCTCCCCGATCTTCTGCGCAAGCTCTGGATGCGAGCGGCCGGAGAAGAGCATGAGCCGCTTCTGGGGGCCTCGCTCGATCCAGTGCTCCGACTTCAGCTGCATGTCGGGCACAGCCGCGGGAACGCTCTCGAGACCCGGGAGGGTCGCGAGCTCAGTCGTCATCGTCGGTTCCACCGTCTCCACGAGTGGCGTAGCCCTCCTTGTTCTCCTGTCGGGCTCGGGCGACGGCGAGCGCGCCCGGCGGGACGTCCTTGGTGATGACGGATCCCGCCGCAATCCAAGCGCCCTCGCCAATCTCGACCGGAGCAACAAACGCATTTTGGACGCCGGTCCTGACGTTGTCTCCGATCGTCGTTCGGCTCTTGGGCTTGCCCGACTCGTGCGGGAAGTTCACCGTGATGTTCCCTGCAGCGATGTTCGTCCCCTCGCCGATCTCGGCGTCACCGATGTAGGAGAGGTGCGGGACCTTGGTCCGCGCGCCCACGCGCGAATTCTTGATCTCCACGAACGTGCCCGCCTTTGCGTTCGCCTCGAGAACCGTGCCGGGGCGAAGGTAACAGAACGGCCCCACGAGGACCCGCGGGCCGATTTGCGCGTCGACGGCGACCACGTGGGGACCTACCTCGGCGCCGGCCGCGATTCGCGTCCGGCCGCGCAGAACCGTGAAGGGGTGGATCGTCGCGTCCGGCTCCAGCTCGACGGAAGGCTCGATCCACGTGGTCGCAGGATCGACGATCGTCACCCCGGCGAGCATGTGCGACTCGTTGATCCGGTCGCGAAGCGCCGCGGCCGCGGCCGCGAGCTCCACCCGCGTGTTCACGCCTTCTGCCTCTTCCGCTGCGGTTTCGTGGGCCGAAACGCGCGCGCCGCTCTCCGCGAGCACGCGGACGGCGTCGGTCAGGTAGAGCTCGCCCTGAGCGTTCGCCGAGTCGAGGCGCTCGAGCGCGGGCCACAGCCGGCGCGAGTCGAAGACGTAGATCGAGGAGTTGACCTCCGTGATCCCGCGTTCGGCGTCCGTGACATCCGTCGCCTCGACGATCGACTCGATCGCCCCGTCACCGCCGCGGACGATCCGTCCGTAGCTCCCGGGGTCGTCGCGCGTGAACGTGAGGACCGTGGCGGCAGCGCCCGAGCTGCGGTGCGTCTCGAGCAGGTCCCGGAGCGTTCCCGGCCGCAACAAAGGCGTATCGCCGGCGAGGACGACGACGTCGCCCTCGTGGTCCTCGAGCGAAGCGCGGGACGCCATGACGGCGTGGCCCGTACCGAGCGGCTCCTCTTGCACGGCCACCTCGAGGCCGTCGAACGCGGCAGCCGACTCCGGCGACGTCACGACGACGAGCCGGTCGGGGTCGAGACTTCGTGCCGCGTCTGCGACCCAGTCCACGAGCCGGCGGCCGAGGAGCGGGTGGAGATGCTTCGGCGTCTCCGAGCGCATTCGTGTTCCCAGACCTGCCGCCAGGACGACGGCTGCAATTTCCGATCCGTTCGCGGGTGTCACGAAGGCTTCCTAGATGGCTGGGGCGCCAGGATTCGAACCTGGGATCACGGGACCAAAACC
>DASZCE010000087.1:0-3274 GCA_035943455.1 Gaiellaceae bacterium
GGCGATCTGGCGTGCGGCCAGCACGAGGCCTCCGGGCGTGTGGAGGATGATCTCGATCGGGCGGCCGGGCGTCGTCTCCCGAATCGCACGCAGGATGCTCTCGGCGTCATCGATATCGATGTGCCGAACGAGGGGGATCCCGAGCAGCGAGACGGTCTCCTGCCGGTGGATCAGCGTGATCACGGTCGCTCCGCGCGCGCCGGCAAGCCTGGCGACCGCCCGTCTCCGCGACGCCGCCAGGAGCTGCTGCTGGACGAGCGGCTGCAGCGAGATGACGATCAAGAAGATCCAGAGGAGGCTCAGGAAGTCCACAGCACTCGGCCTTCCATCCCGCCGGCGATCGTGACGACCTGGCCGGTGACGTGGCCCGAGATCTCGTCGGAGGCCAGGACGACGACCTGACGGGCGACATCCTCGGGGACGGCGACCTTACGGAGCGGCATCGTCCGTGTCACCCGCTCCACCAGGGTTGGATCCTTGAGCTCCTCGCGTGTCATCGGCGACGCCGTCCAGCCGGGGCAGACGGCGTTGACCCGGGCGCGGGCTGCAACGCGGACGACCTCGTTCTTGAGGCTGAGGAGCAGGCCGTGCGCCACCGCGGACTTCGCGGCAGCGTAATCGGCATGGCCCGCCTCTCCATAGATGCCTGCCGTCGATCCGGTGAGGACGAGATTCCCATGGCCGCGGCGCGAGACGCCGCGGAGGAAGCCACGTGCGGTCAGGAACGTCGCGGTGAGGTTCTCGCGGAGCGTCCGCTCCCAGCGGTCGAGCGGCAGCTCCCAGAGAGGGACGTCCTCGCGTGGCCACACACCCGCGACCGCGGCGCAGACATCGAGCTCGCCCGCCTCGGCAAAGAGGCGCTCCGCCTCCTGCTCCTGCGTGAGATCCGCCTGGACGAGCTGGACGTCGCCGAGCGCCTCGGCGCGCTCTCGCGCGCGGTGGTAGTGAGCGACCACATCGGCGCCTTCGTCGAGAAAGGCGCGGACACACGCCGAGCCGATTCCCCCGGAGGCGCCGGTGACGAGCACCCGTTTTCCCCGCAGCCCGGTTTCCACGGATGAGAACCTAACGTCATGCGTATTCACATCATCAGCGACATGGAGGGTGTCGCCGGCATCGTCCGCAACGAGCAGACTCAGGCCGGCGAGCCGCTCTACGAGGAAGGGCGGAAGCTCTACACCGAAGAGATCAACGCCGCGGTCCGCGGGGCGAAGAAGGCCGGCGCCAAGGAGATCGTGGTCATGGACCACCACGGCGCAGGCAAGGCCTACAGCTTCAACTCGCTCGTGCCGGACCTGCTCGATCCCGCCTGCGAGTACGTCGTCCAGTCGAGCTGGACCGAGTACACCGGGTTCCTCGAGGCCGGCTGCGACGCCTGTCTGCTCGTGGGGATGCACGCGATGGCGGGAACGCCCGACGGCGTCCTGAGCCACACCGTCAGCGGGCGCGAGTGGCGGAGCCTGCGCTTCAACGGGGTGCTCGTCGGCGAGACCGGAATCAACGCGGCATTCTGCGGGAGCTGGGGCTGCCCAGTCCTGCTCGTCACCGGTGACGAGGCGACGTGTCGCGAGGCCGCCGCCCTCCTCGGCGACGACCTGACAACCGTCTCGGTCAAGCAGGGAATCGGCCGGGCGTCAGCCCGGAGCGTGGCGCCACTCCGTGCACGCGAGCTGATCGAGGAAGGCGCTCGTAACGCGCTCAAGAACCGAGACGCCGTGAAGCCGTACGACCCCGGGCGTCCGGCGGAGATCGCTGTCGAGTTCATGACGCCGAGCGAGGTAAACAAGTACCAGCGGCGGCAAGGCGTCGAGGTCACCAGCCCGGAATCAGTGGTATCGAGGGCGCCCGAGTGGTGGACGGCCTGGCGGCAACTCTTCCTCGAGCCGAGACTCGCTTCGTAAAACGAGTCACAATGGATCAAGGTAATGAGCCTTGATGCTGCGGTGGAGGCGATGGCAATGCGGACTCAGCAGCTGACCGACGGCCAGCTCGTCGCGCGCTGCCGTGCCGGAGACCACGAAGCCTGGAACGAGCTCGTCGAGCGCTTCTCTCGCTATGTCTACGCGATCGCGACCCAGGCGTTCAAGCTCTCGGAGCACGATGCGGAGGACGTCTTCCAGGAGGTCTTCGCGCGCGCTTATGAGCACCTCGACAAGCTGAGGGACGACGAGGCGATCCGCCCCTGGCTCGCGCAGCTGACCCGCAGGCTCTGCATCGACCGGCTCCGAGAGGGCGCCCACGAGCAGCCCGAGGACCTCGCCGAACTCGGCGGCGTGGACGACACGATCGCCCGCCTCGACGAGGCGATGGCGGTTCACGAGGCGCTGGGGGTGCTTCCCGACAACTGTCAGGACATCCTCGACCGCTTCTTCGCGCGGGACGAGAGCTACCGCGCGATCAGCGAGGCGCTCGATCTCCCCGCCGGCACGATCGCCAGCCGGATTTCGCGGTGTCTCGCGAAGCTGCGCGTCGAGATGGAGGGAAGAAACTCGGGTGCTGGGACGTCTTGAAGACTGGTGATCGTGTGACCGACTACGACGAGCTTCAGCTCGGAGAACTCTTGAGCGCGCTACCGCCGGCACCCGAGGCCTGGATCCGAGCGGCGCAGGACCTGCCGCTGCTCCGCCTCGGCCTCGACGACATCGTCGAGCGGGCGCGCGCGGACGAGAAGTTTCGCCGCGCGCTCATCGCCGATCTCGAGGCGGCGCTCGAGGCCGAGGGCTTCGAGCCGGATCCGGCTCTCGTCGACGCGTTGCGCCACCGCTTTTCGCCTGAATAGCCCAGAATCGCCGCGTGGCGTATTCGGGCGAGCTTCTCGACGTCTCCGTCAGGCAGCTCCTGGAGATCTTCGCGTCTCGAGACGCCGCTCCGGCCGCGGGGTCGGCGGCTGCGATCGTCGTCGCGATCGCGGCCGGGCTGATCGGAAAGATCGCGAGAGCCTCACCGGACTGGCCGGAGGCGCCGGCGATCGTCGCCCAGGCGGACCGGCTCCGCAAGCGCACAGCGCCGCTCGCCCAGAGTGACGCAGATGCCTACCTGGAGGCACTCGCCGCGTTGCACCTCCCCGAACACCTGGAGTCGGAGGTGCGTGACATGGCGCTCGGACAGGTGCTCGCCCGGGCAGCCGAGATCCCGCTCGCAATCGCCGAGGCCGGAGCAGACGTCGCCTCGCTCGCGGCGGTCGCGGCCGATCGCGGCGTTGCCGAGCGACGCGGAGAAGCGATCGGTGCCGCCCTTCTCGCCGAATCGGCCACCCGGGTGGCCGCCGAGCTGG
>DASZCE010000088.1:0-2300 GCA_035943455.1 Gaiellaceae bacterium
AGCGTGACCAGGAGCAGCAGCTGGGCGTCGTACTGCCCCTTCCTCACGTCAGCTCCTCGACGAGCCGCCGGAACTCGTCACCACGCGCCTCGAAGTTCTCGAACTGGTCGTAGCTCGCGCACGCCGGTGACAACAGCACGACGTCGCCGGGTCTGGCGGCGGCGGCCGCTGCTCGCACGGCGGCGGCGAGGTCACCGCTCCGCTCGAAGGGGATGTCCAGCGCGGCCGCGAGTTCGTCCGCCGCCGCGCCGATCAGATACGCCCGTGCCGCCTTCGCGCGCAGGTCGGCAGCGAGCTCGTCGTAGCTCTCGTTCTTGCCGAGTCCGCCGAGGATCACGTGCAGGGGCGCGTCGTAGGACGCGATCGCGCGCCGCGCCGCGGCAGCGTTCGTCGCCTTCGAGTCGTTCACGTACCGGACGCCGCCTACCTCGGCCACCTGTTCGAGCCGGTGGGGAACACCAGGAAAGCTGCGGAGCGCGCCGGCGATCTGCTCGTCCGAGACCCCCGCGGCCCGTGCAGCCGCCGTCGCCGCGGCCGCGTTCTCGCGGTTGTGTGCACCCGGCATCCGAGGCTCCGCCGGCAAAGGATCGTCGGCGGAGAACTCGATCCGCCGCGGCTCCCCAACGTCGCGGAAGCCGCGCGGCACGACGGCGACGTCGTCGCCACCCTGGTTCTCGAAGATGCGCAGCTTGGCGTCGCGGTAGGCCTCGAACGTCCCATGCCGGTCGAGGTGGTCGGGCTCGAGGTTCAGCAGCACCGCGATCCGGGGCCGGAACTGCTCGATGTCCTCGAGCTGGAAGCTCGAGAGCTCGCAGACGACCCAGTCGTCCGGCGCGACGCCGCGGTCGAGCTCCGTCAGCGCGCGACCGACGTTGCCGGCGACGGGGGTGCGGAGCATCGCGCCGAGAAGCTCGCTCGTCGTCGTCTTCCCGTTCGTTCCGGTTACGCCGAGGATCGGATTCGGCAGCAGCCTGAAGCCGAGCTCGACCTCGCTCCAGACCGGCAGCCCGCGCTCCCGCGCGGCGGCGACGAGGGGCGCGTCCGCGGGCACCCCGGGGCTCTTGATCAGCACGTCCATTCCGTCGACGAGTGAGGGCTCCTCGGATCCGAGCCGAACTTCGACGCCGGCGGCTTCGAGCCTGCCCGAGTCGACCTCGGTCGAGCGGTCGACGCCGACGACACGGTCCCCACGCCGGGCAAGGGCGAGAGCAGCCGCGTGCCCCGAGCGGGCAAGCCCGAGGACGAGCGCGTTCACGGGCCGAAGAGGTCTGGACGGAAGCCGCGGAGGTACTGGTAGTAGAGCGCGAAGGCACCACCGCAGAGGATCGCCGCCATGATCCAGAACCGCACCATGATCTTGGTCTCCGACCACGCCTTCATCTCGAAGTGGTGGTGGATCGGCGTCATCAGGAAGATCCGGCGCCCCCAGTACCGGAACGAGACCACCTGCAGGATCACCGAGACCGCCTCGATCACGAAGATGCCGCCGATCAGGAGCAGCAGCAGCTCGCTCTGGCTCATGATCGCGAAGCCGCCGAGCGCCCCGCCGATCCCCATCGACCCCGTGTCGCCCATGAACACCTCGGCGGGAAAGGCGTTGTACCAGAGGAACCCGATCGCGCCGCCGATCAGCGACGCCCCGAGGATCGCTTGGTCGAGCGCGGCAAGGTCCTGCTCCGGCGCTACCTGGCTCGAGCGGATGTAGGTGAAGACGTTCATCGCCGTGAAGGTGAGCAGCGCGATGATCCCGACCCCGATCGCGAGGCCGTCGATCCCGTCGGTCAGGTTCGCCCCGTTCGCAGCGCCGGCAAGGATCAGGAACAGGAAGACGTAGAACGCCAGCGCGAGCGGTACGCGCCAGTCGAGCACCGGAACGTAGACCGAGGTCTTGAAGTCGAGATCGCGGACGACGAGGCCCACGGCGACGGTGATGCCTGCCAGCAGCAGCAGCTTCCACCGTCCCGCGAGCCCGAGCGAGCGGCGGTGATGAACCTTGATGTAGTCGTCGACGAAGCCGATCGCTGCGCACGCGATGGTCACCCCGAAGACGGTGAGGCCCTCGGCCGTCCGGTGCGACAGCGCCAGGAACGGCACCGTCATCGCAAAGACGATCATCACGCCGCCGGCCGTGGGCGTTCCCTGCTTGACGGCATGTCCCGCCGGCCCCTCCTCGCGGATCATCTGACCGAACTCGTTTCGGCGGAGGAAGGCGATGAACTTCGGACCAACGAGGATCGAGATGACCATGGCGAGTAGGCCCGCCGCAAGGACGCGCTCCATTCAGTGCCCCGCCCCGTGAT
>DASZCE010000089.1:0-5796 GCA_035943455.1 Gaiellaceae bacterium
CCGGAAACCCGGCCGACGACGCCGTTGAAGATTCGCGAGGGGATCCGGCGCGACAGCGGGTCGCGCCGCTGCGTCTTCCAGCCCGAGACCAGGTCGAATCCCTCGTCGAGCTTCGCCAGCAGGCGAGGGATCTCAGCAGGATCGTCCTGGAGGTCCGCGTCGATCGTCACGACCACGTCGCCCGCCGCATGCCGGAAACCCGCCGCGAGGGCGGCCGCCTTGCCGAAGTTGCGACGCAGCCGGACGATCTTGACGTTGCCGTTCTCGGCGTGGACCCGAGTGAGGGCGGCGAACGAGGCGTCGGTCGACCCGTCGTCGACGAAGACGGCTTCCCACGAGCGGCCCAGTGGCTCCAGCGCGGCGCGCAACTCCTCGAAGAGCGGCTCCACGCTCTGCTCCTCGTCGTGGACGGGTACGACGACGGAGATCACGCGAGTAGCTTATTCGGGCCGTGCGAACGCTCCTCTCACTCGAGGAGGCTCAGCGCCGCATCCTCGCGCGGGTCACCCGCCTGCCCACCGAGGAGGTGCCGCTGGCGGAGGCCTCGGGCCGAGTCCTTGCCGAGCCCGCGACGTCGCGAGTGGATCTTCCGCCGTTCGACGCCTCCGCGATGGACGGCTTTGCCGTGCAGGCGCGGGACGCGCCCGGACGCCTGCCGGTCGTCGAGCGGATCGCCGCCGGCCGTCCGGCCCGCCGTGAGCTTCGACATGGCGAGGCGATGGGAATCGCGACGGGTGGCGTGGTGCCGGCGGGAGCCGACGCAGTGATCCCGCTTGAAGAGGTTGCCGAATCTGACAACGAGATCGAGATCGGCGGGGCCGTCGACGAAGGGACGAACGTCCGTCCGCGTGGAGGTGATCTTCGAGCGGGCTCGGTCGTCGTCGCGGCGGGGGTTCAGCTCGGCCCTGCGCAGCTCGGCGCGCTCGCGGCGGCGGGCGTCGCCGAGATCACGACCGCCAGGCGTCCGCGGGCGGCCGTCCTCGTCACCGGCAGTGAGTTGCGGTCGCCGGGAGAGCCGCTCGAGCCGGGTCAGATCTACGAGGCGAACGGCGTCATGCTGGCGGCTCAGCTGCGATCCGCGGGAGCGGAGGTCGAGATCCTGGAACCGGTCGCCGACGACGAGGTGGCGCACAGGGCGGCGCTCGAGGCAGGCCTGCAGGCCGACGTGCTCGTGACCTCGGGGGGCGTCTCGGTTGGGCCGCATGATCTCGTCCGCTCGGTCGGCCGTGACCTCGGCATCGAGGAGGTGCTCTGGGGCGTCGCCGTGAAGCCAGGAAAGCCGCTCTGGTTCGGCGTACGCGGTGAGACGCTCGTGTTCGGGCTGCCCGGCAATCCCGTGTCTTCGCTCGTCTGCTTCGAGCTCTTCGTGCGGCCGGCGCTCCTCGCGCTGCAAGGACACACCGATCCCCTGCCACACTTCCGGCCGGGAAGGCTTGCGCGCAGCCTGCGTCCGAACCGCGCGCGCACGGAGCTCGTTCGAGCCCGAGCACGAGTGGGCGACGGCGTGGTCGAGCTCGAGGTTGTCACCGGTCAGGAGTCGCACATGATCGCCGCGGCAGCAGGGGCGGACTCGCTCGTCCTGGTGCCGGCCGGCGAGGACGAGCTACCCGCCGGAGCTCCGGTCAGCTTCCTGCCGCTCGCTTGAGCTGCTGTTGCCGCCGGCTGACGATCAGCAGGAGGAGACGGCGGATCAGCTCTCGCACGGGGCCACGAGGCGGCCGCTCGCGAGCGCTCGGATACGGGGCATAGCGGCCTGTGGCGACGGCGGCGAGCTGTCCGGCGGCGGCGAGCCACGCGAGGCCGATCGCGACCGTTGGTAGCGGCACGTAGCCGAGTGCCACGAGCTGAGCGACGTACCAGGGTGCATCGGCGCCGAGCTCGAATCGCCAGGCGAAGGAGCCGAGCAGCAGCACCGGTCCGGCCAGCCCTGCGCAGAGGACGCACGCACGGATCCACGGCGGCCGGTATCGCACCTGTGGGAGCCAGAGCCACGCGTGAAGGGACGGGAGCACGAAGATCAGCGCGAAGGGGTTCGTCGCCACCGTGAGCAGAGCGACGACGGCGAGCGCAAGCAGTGCGGCGACGTGGCCGGCGAGCTCCTCCTCCGCACTCACCGGCCTCCGCGGCAGCAGCCGCTCACGCGCGACGAACCAACCCGCGAGCGCGAGTGCGGCGAATGTCGCAAGCGCGGCCAGCGGCCGGTCCCGCGCGAAATCGGCGTCCGGCGAGGGTGGGCGAGCGACGCCTTCGCCCCAGGCGCCGAGGAGCGCCAGCACGCCGAAGATCACGCCGGTCCAGAGCCAGAAGGCTGCGCGGCTCCGGTAGCTCCGAAAGGCCGGCGCCAGCGGGATCCGTCGCCTCCGACAGCGCGCGAAGAGATCGACGGCGGCGAGCAGGAACGGCAGGAGCGCGGCGACGAGGACGAGCTTGATCGCCCAGCCGCGGATCAGTCGAGGACCGAGGTAGACGTACGTCGCCGTCGAGCCGGTCAGCGCCACGCCCTCGTCGAGGGATCCGAGAATCCCCTCGACGGCACCGCCCGCCTGGCCGATTCGCCGCGGCACGAGGTCCTCGAGCGTGTCGGTCACGGGACGGGGTGGCCGCTCGCCGGCCGTGGTGAGCGTCACGGCCGGCACGCCTCGACCGACGAACGGCGCCTGCTCGTAGAACCCGAACGGGAACGCGAGGTCGATCAGCTGGCCAACGGCACTTGTTCGACGCGGCTCGCCTCCCGTCCGCTGCCGGATCCGGTTGGCGGCTGTCTCGACGAGGGTTGGGTCGGGTGAGCGCGGGCGGTCGCCGGCGAGCTCGAGACGCAGGCCCCGCCGGCCGCCGACCGCGGCGAGGTTGAGGACGGCCTCGAGTCGCCGCCGGTAGGGCGAGCGATCGAGGAACCGCACCGCTCCCAGCCCGCCGAAGGCGCCGCCATCGGTGGAGAGGAAGACGATCGTGTGAGCGGGGCTGAGCGGCCCCGCCGCTCGACCGGAAGGAAGCGCGCCGCGGAGCCCGTATCCCCTCGCCAGCTCCAGCAGGGCGCCGGTCCCGGAGGCATTGTCGTTCGCGCCAGGACCGGTCCCCACGTTGTCCCGGTGGGCCATCACGACGAGCGCCTCGCCGGAGCGCCCGGGCGCGACGGCATAGATGTTCTGCAGCGGCACCGTCCCGCGCCCGGGAATCGACGCTTCGAACCCGTCGCGCTGGACGGTGAAGCCGTAGGCACGGAACCGCTGGGCGACCCAATCCGCCGCGTCGCGGGCCGCGGCCGTCCCCGGCGGGCGGCCCGGGAACTGCAGCGCGAGCTCACGGGCCGCGTCGACCGCCGCCTGCTGATCGAAGGTCGGAGGAAGCGAGGACGGCGGCAGGCCGTCTGGTCTCGCAACCGTGAAGGCGGCGATCAGGAGCGGGATCGCGACGAGCAGCGCGGTGCCGCGATACGTCCGTCCGTTCACGGGGCGCTCGAGCGAGCCCGGGCGCGGCCGCCTCGGCGTCGGTGGGGGCCGGAGCGCCGCCATATCCCGGAGCTATAGTAGGGAGGGCCCGTCGGCTACGCCGACATTCGGCGGAGATTCGCCCGTGCCCGAGTCCTCGACCATTCTCCTCGTCGACGACGAGGATTCCGTCCAGAAACTCCTCTCGTACCCCCTCGAGCGGGATGGCTTTCGCGTGCTCGCCGCGCGGGACGGCGAGGAGGCGCTTGCGAAGTTCGCAGCCGAGTCCGTCGATCTCGTCGTCCTCGACCTGATGCTGCCGAGGGTGGACGGGCTGGAGGTGTGCAAGCGGCTTCGAGCCCAGAGCACGGTGCCGATCATCATGCTCACCGCGCGGGACGATGAGCTCGACAAGGTGCTCGGCCTCGAGCTCGGCGCCGACGACTACATCACGAAGCCGTTCTCGATTCGCGAGTTCAGAAGCCGCGTGCGCGCGCTTCTCCGCCGGTCCTCCCTGCCGTCACAGCTCGACCGGCACCGCGAGGAGGCAATCGAGGCCGACGGACTGAGGATCGATCCGGCGCGGCGGACGGTTGAGGCTCACGGCCGGCCGATCCAGCTCACCTACGTGGAATTCGAGCTCCTGCGGATTCTCGCTTCGAACCCGGGGCGTGTCTTCAGCCGCCGGCGTCTCCTCGAGTCGCTGTGGGGGGATTCGGCCTATCGGGAGCCGCGCACGATCGACGTTCACGTTCGGCACCTTCGCGAGAAGCTGGAACGCGATCCGAGCGATCCCGAGTTCATCCTCACGGTTCGCGGCGCCGGCTACCGCTTCAAGGAGTCATGAATCGTTTCCGCACGGTCGGCCTCAAGCTGACGCTCGCGCTCGCAGGCCTCGTCGCCGGCGCGCTGGCCATCGTCTACCTCGCTGTCGTCCCCTCGCTCAAGGACCGGCTCATCAGTGACCGCCAGAACGAGCTGAAGCACGCGGCTCCTCTCGTGATCAACCGCGTCGAGCAGGCAGAGGGGCCGATCGATCTGAACCAGATCCTGTCCGTGGAAGCCGGCGAGGAGGACGCCAGGCTGACTGTCTTCGACTACCTGCGCGAGCGGCCGGTCTACCTCGGCGTCGTCGGCGACTCGGTGCAGTACGGCCCGGCGCTGCAGGAGGATCCGGTTGCGCAACGTGCGGCCGAGCACGGTCGAATCGAGCGAGGCGTCGTCGAGCGCGGCGGCCACGAGTTCGCCGAAGTCGCGGTGCCGTTTGGAGGACGGGTGCTGCTTCTGGGCGCACGCATCGACGAAGGGACGATCTCGCTGGTCGAGCGTCGGCTGCTCCTGGCGGGGCTGATCGCGCTCGTCCTCGCCGCGGTCATCGGCTTTGCGCTCGCGAGGATCTTCGCCCGCCGGATCCGGCGGCTCGAGCGTGCCGCAGGCCGCATCGCCGGAGGGCGCTTCGACGAGCCGGTCGTCGACAGCCGTTCCGACGAGCTGGGCCAGCTCGCGCTCGCCTTCGACGACATGCGGAAACGGCTCGCGGCGCTCGAGCGCGCCCGCCGCGAGTTCATTGCGAACGCATCCCACGAGCTGCGAACGCCGATCTTCGCCCTGGGAGGTCATCTCGAGCTGCTGACCGACGAGGATGTCGATCCGGCGACGCGCCGCGAGTTCCTCGGCGAGATGCGCCTCCAGGTGGAACGGCTGACGAAGCTGGCGACCGACCTACTCGACCTCTCGCGCCTCGACGCCGGCCGTCTCCGCATCGAGCTTGCCCCGGTGGACCTGGCGGAGATCGCCGGCTCGCTCGTCGGTGAGTTCAGCGCCGTCGGCCGGGGGAGCGATCACGTGCTTCGTGTCGGCGGCAGCACCGGCGTGTTCGCGCTCGCGGATGAGGAGCGCGTCCGCCAGATCGGGCGGATCCTGGTCGAGAACGCGATCGTGCACACGCCGCCGGGTACCGCCGTTCGGGTGAACGTCGCCGAGGACGGCGCGGCCGTGGCGCTGCGGGTCGAAGACGACGGGCCCGGAATCGCGGCACCGGATCGAGAGCAGGTCTTCGACCGCTTCTTCCGGTCGGCCGGAACCGTGAAGGCGGGCAGCGGTCTCGGGCTGGCGATCGCCCGGGAGCTTGCGGGCGTCATGGGAGGCGAGATCGTGCTGGAATCGCGGCGCGGGCGCACGGTGTTCACGCTTCGGCTGCCGCGGGCGGAGACGCTCGCGGAGGAGCGTGAACCGGCACTCGCCCGGTAGCTCGATTTCCCGTGAAAACGCGTGTCCAAGACGGACACGCGGGTACAGTGAGGGCTCGTGCGTCCGGGAGCCGTTGCAGCTGTCGCCCTCGTCGCGGCCCTCGGGGGCGGCATCGTCT
>DASZCE010000090.1:0-4988 GCA_035943455.1 Gaiellaceae bacterium
CCTCAAGGGTCTCGACCTGAAAGGCGGCGGCGTGATCGTCCGCACCGCTGCCGAAGGGGCGTCCGCCGAGGACATCGAGCGCGACCTGCTCTTTCTGCAGAAGCTGTGGAAGTCGATCGACGCACGCGCGAAGAAGGTGAAGCCGCCGACGCTTCTCTACCAGGAGGCCGAGCTGCCGCTGCGCGTCACGCGCGACCTCTTCGCCGGCGACTTCGAGCGGGCGCTCGTCGACCACGACCGTACGTACAAGCGCATCGTCGGCTACCTGAAGAAGACCTCGCCCCACATGGCCGAGCGGGTCGTGCGCTACAAGGACAAGACGCCGCTGTTCGAGTCGTTCGGCGCCGAGACGGAGATCCGCTCCACGCTCTCGCGGCGGGTCGACCTGCCCTCGGGCGGCTACCTCGTCTTCGACTACGCCGAGGCG
Organism: Gaiellaceae bacterium; assembly: GCA_035943455.1. Taxonomy (GTDB): domain Bacteria; phylum Actinomycetota; class Thermoleophilia; order Gaiellales; family Gaiellaceae; genus JACDAN01. Next base: position 428 of record DASZCE010000090.1, read on the forward strand.
TTCACCGTCATCGACGTGAACACCGGGCGGTTCGTCGGCTCGCGCTCCCGCTCGTCCGGCGCGCGCCTCGAGGACACGATCACCAAGAACAACCTCGAGGCCGTGAAGGAAGTCGTCCGGCAGCTCCGCCTGCGCGACATCGGCGGGATCATCGTCATCGACTTCATCGACATGGCGAACCCGAAGAACCGTGAGACCGTCGAGGACGCGTTGAAGACCGAGCTCGAACGTGACCGGACGAAGACCTACGTGGTCGAGATCTCCCCGCTCGGCCTCGTCGAGATGACCCGCCAGAACGTTGCCCACGGCCCCCGCGAGATCCTCACGCAGCGATGTCCGACCTGCGGCGGCGACGGCACCGTCATCTCCGAGACCTCGGCGGCCGTCGAGGCCGAGCGCAAGCTCCGCACGCTCGCTGCCGGCTCGCGGACGGGTGCATACCGCGTGGAGCTGAACGCCCATGTGGCGTCGATCCTGATCGGCCCTGGCGCGGCGCGCCTTCGCGCTATCGAGGAGCGGACGCGGCGGCGGTTCTTCCTCGTCGGCAAAGAGGGAGTCGCGGCGGACCACTTCAAGGAACTCGAGCGCGGCCCGGTCGCGAAGCTCAAGCCTGAAAGCCCGGTCGAGGAGGGTCAGGAGCGCCAGGTCAAGCTCGTCGAGGTGGGGCTGCACGATCAGAGCGCAGGCGTCGGCAAGGTCGAGGAGTTCTCGATCTGCGTTGCGGGCGCCGCGGGAATGGTCGGGAGGCGCGTCAAGGTGCGGATCACACGCGTGCTCGACGGCACCGCGTACGCGGAACCCGTCGCCGCCGCGGATGAGGCGCTGGCGCCTCCGATCACCGCCGAGGCGCTCGCCGAGAAGCCCACGCGCGCGAGGCGCTCGCGTGCGGCCAAGCCGAAGGCGGAGACGGCCGTAGCCGAGCCAGAGACGGTCGCAGACGAGGAGCCGGAGGAGGAAGCTGAAACGGTCGCCGAGGAGGCGGAGGCTCAGCCGAAGAAGAAGAAGACGCGACGTGGCTCCCGCGGTGGACGCAGGCGCAAGAAGAAGCCGGAAGCCGCCGAGACCACTGCGGACGCGAGCGCCAACGGCAAGCCCATAGAGGCGCCGGTCCTGATCCACGTTCCCGATCCGGAGCTCGGGTCTGCATCCGCCGAGGCGGCGGCCGCCAACGGGGAACAGGCGAAGCGCAAGAAGACGCGACGCGGCAGCCGTGGCGGACGCCGACGGAAGAAGGCGGCGCAGACCGACGCGGGCGCCACCGAAGGCGCCGACTAGGCAGCATCGGATGCCGGCGTGGCCGGCCTCGAAACCGCTGGTAGACTGACCGACCCGCGGGCCCTGACCCGCATTTTTCCATGGCCGGTTACGCGATCATCAAGCTGGGAGGCAAGCAGTACGTCGTCCGCGAGGGCGAGAAGCTGCTCGTGGACCGCCTCGACCTGGAGGAGAACAAGACGTTCAAGCCGGAGGTCATTTTCCAGGGGGGCGACGGCAAGGCGGAGGTCACCCCCAAGGGTCAGCCTGTCACGGCGAAGGTTGTGGGCCATGTCCAGGGCGAGAAGATCCGAATTGGCAAGTACCGCCGGCGCACGGGCTATCGCCGCCACACCGGCTACCGCAGCAAGCTGACGCAGATCCAGATCGAGTCGATCGGCGCGAAGCGGGCGTCGGCGTCCTCGACGGCGAAGAAGCAGGAGAGGCCGGCGGCCAAGCCGAAGCGCGCAGCGACGAAAGCAAAGGAAACGGCGTAGATGGCTCACAAAAAAGGACTTGGCTCTTCCCGGAACGGCCGCGACTCGGAGTCGAAACGGCTCGGGGTGAAGATCTACGACGGGCAGGAGGTTCGCGCCGGGATGATCCTGGTGCGCCAGCGTGGAACCCGTTTCCGGCCGGGGGCCGGAGCCGGGCTCGGCCGCGACGACACGATCTTCGCGACGCGTGACGGGCGCGTGGAGTTCCGGCGCAGCGGCGACCGCCGCACGATCGTCGTCGGCGAGCCGCAGGCTTCGTAAAGCCTTTCCCATGTTCTACGACCGGGCCCGCATTCGCGTGCACGCCGGGCGGGGCGGACACGGTGCGCTGAGCTTCCGTCGGGAGAAGTACGTGCCTCGGGGAGGCCCCGACGGAGGCGACGGCGGGCGCGGAGGTGACGTCGTCCTCGTGGCGGACCCCGATCTCCGCGACCTCGGGAGATTCCGGGCGCCCCGGGTGTACAAGGCGGAGAACGGCGGCTCCGGTCGCGGAGCGGGGAAGCACGGCGCCGACGGCGCGGACGTGGAGCTGCAGGTCCCCGCCGGGACGCAGGTACTGGACGACGGGCAGCGCCTGATCGCCGACCTCGCCGCGCCGGGTTCTCGCGTCGTTATCGCGCGAGGCGGCGCCGGCGGCCGCGGGAACCGCCGCTTCGCGACCTCGACGCGGCAGGCGCCACGGTTCGCCGAGGTCGGCCTGCCCGGCGAGCGGGCCGAGCTCGAGCTGCGGCTGAAGCTCCTGGCCGACGCGGCGCTCGTCGGCCTGCCGAACGCCGGGAAATCGTCCCTGCTGCGCCGGATCTCGAACGCGAAGCCGAAGGTCGCCGACTATCCGTTCACGACGCTCTCGCCCGTGCTGGGCACCGTCGACGCGCCGCACGGGAGGCAGCTCACGGTGGCCGACGTCCCAGGGCTGATCGAAGGAGCGAGCGAAGGAGTCGGTCTCGGCCACGAGTTCCTCGCGCACCTCGAACGGGCGCGGTTGCTCGTTCACGTGATCGATGCTGCGGAGAGCGGCCCAGCGGAGCGATTCGCCGCGATCGACCGTGAGCTCGCGGCATATGGCGCCGGACTGGACGAGCTGCCGCAGATCGTCGTCCTCAACAAGATCGACATCGCCCCGGAGCCGTCGTTCTCCGTCGACGACCGGCGCGTTCTCCGCGTCGTCCGAACCTCGGCGGTAACGGGCGAAGGGATCGAGGATCTGAAGCGCGCGCTGTTCGAGCTCTGCCCGCCTGCGCCCGAGCCGGAGGTCCCGGCGGCGGACGGGATGGTCGAGTTCCTCGAGTATCGCCCTCAGGCCGAGGGACGGGCTGCGTACCGCATCCTCAGAACCGACCGAGGGTTCCGCGTCGTGGGGAAACCCCCTGGGCGGGAGGCTCTTGAAGACGCCCTTCGCGCCGCCGGAGCGAAGTCCGGGGCGGAAGTGGAGGTCGGCGACGAGACGGTGACCCTCTGACGACGGCCATTCTCGGCGGCGCCTTTGACCCGCCGCATCTTGGTCACGTCGCGCTGGCGGAGGGGGCGTTGCGCGAGCTCGGCGCCGAGCGCCTTCTCGTCCTGGTCGTTGCCAATCCCGGCCACAAGCCGAGCGTCCTGGACGCCGAGACGCGGCTTGCCCTCGCCCATGCCGCCTTCGGCTCGCTTCCCAACGCGGAGGTTCGGCTCGACCACCATCCGTACACCGTCGATCTCCTGCGCGACGAGCGGTTCGACGATGCCATCTTCGTGCTTGGCGGCGACGAGTGGGCGGCGTTCGACACGTGGAAGGAACCGGAGGAGGTCAAGCGGCTCATCCCGCTGGCGGTGGCCTCTCGGCCGGGAGAGCTTGAACCCGCGGACGTAACGGTCTTCCCGATCGAGCAGCGGCCGATCTCCTCGCGCGACATTCGGGCGCGGATCGCTCGTGGCGAGCCGGTCGACGATTTGGTGCCACCGGCCGTCGCCCGGGAGATCGAACGCAGAGGTTTATACGGCGGGGGAGCGAGATAAACTGACCGAGAAGACGCGAAAGGATTCGTTCCGACTGACCTCGCTCGAACAAGCTCGCCTCATTGCCGGCCTCGCTCAGGAGAAGCTGGCGGAGGACGTCGTCATCCTCGACCTGCGGCCGGTCTGCGTCTACACCGACTTCTTCGTGCTGTGCAGCGGGCGGAACCCGCGGCAGACGAAGGCGATCGTGGACGACGTTCGCGAGCGGCTGAAGGCGGACTACAAGCTCAGACCGCGCTCCGTCGAGGGAGAGGCCCAGGGCGACTGGATTCTCGTCGACTACCTCGACGTCGTCCTCCACGTCTTCACGCCTGACACGCGGGGCTACTACGGGCTCGAGGAGCTCTGGGGCGACATGCCCTCGGTCGAGCTCGACGCCGCCACAGCCTAGTCGTCCGATCTGACAACTACCATTTCGTTGTCGATCCTGACGACGGATCAGAAGGGCGATCGGCGAGACCGAGACCGAGATCGCGCTCGCGGCGGTGAAACTCGGAATCGGCGTCTTCAAGCCGGTTGTCGACGGTGAGCGCCACGACTTTGTCTTCGATTTGCGGCCGCGACTCGTCCGGGTTCAATGCAAGTGGGCGTCCCTTTACAGGGATGTCATCATCGTTCGCTGCTACTCCGCGCAGGAATCGGGCAGGCCTTCTTAGGCGGCGATACAGCGTTGACGAGGTTGACGCGTTCGCGGCTTACTGTCCCGAGACGGATCGCTGTTATTACCTGCCGATCGAGAGTTTTCGTCGCCGGAGGGAAATCCGGTTGCGTGTCTCACCGACGAGGAACAACCAGCGTCTCGGGGTCACGTGGGCAGA
>DASZCE010000091.1:0-8130 GCA_035943455.1 Gaiellaceae bacterium
CCACGGACGAGGAGCCGGTGGCTCGCCGCGTCGGCGTCAGCCGGATCTTCGCGCAGCGTCGGTAGGAAGAGCTGGGAGGCTCGGGCGATCATGCTGGACGCACGCTTAATCGAGTGGGACGAGCGATGCTTCCGCCATCGCCAGCGCGGCCGGCTTGGCCATCTTCAGCCGCGTCGGGCGCGTCATGCCCTCGGCGATCCAGCGGTCGATCTCTCGGAACAGCTCGTCGATGAGTCGGTCCGAGGAGACCTTCTTCAGCACCCGCCCGTGCGCGTAGATGAAACCGACGTCGCGCCCGCCGGCGATCCCGAAATCCGCATCCCCGGCCTCGCCCGGCCCGTTGACGGCGCATCCCATGACCGCGACCTCGAACGGCTGCGTGTAGGCACGAAGGCGCTCCTCGACGACGACCGCGAGGTTCTCGACGCCGACGTTGTCGCGTCCGCACGACGGGCACGCGATCATCACCGGCCCCCGCTCGCGCAGCCCGAGTGCCTTGAGGATCTCCCACGCCGTCTCGACTTCCTTCACCGGGTCGGCGGTGAGCGAGACCCGGATCGTGTCGCCGATGCCGTCGGCGAGCAGCGAGCCGATCCCGACGGCGCTCTTGATCGAGCCCGAGAACGGCGTGCCTGCCTCGGTCACTCCGAGGTGCAGCGGGTACGGGACGCGGGCGGCGAGCATCCGGTAGGCACGGATCATGGTCGGGACGTGCGTCGCCTTCACCGAGATCTTGAAATCGCGGAACCCGAGCCGTTCGAGGAGCTCGACCTCTTCGAGCGCCGCGGTGACGAGCGCCTCGGCCTGGTCGCGCTGCGCGAGGGGCAGCAGATGCTTCGGCAGCGATCCGGAATTCGCGCCGATCCGCATCGGGATTCGCGCTCGCTTCGCGGCTTCCACGACCTGCGCGACCTTCTCGGGCCCGCCGATGTTCCCGGGATTGATGCGAACTGCCTGCACGCCTGCGTCGATCGCGCGCAGCGCCAGGCTCGCGTTGAAGTGGATGTCCGCGATCACGGGCAACGGCGAGAGACGGACGATCCGCTTCAGCGCTTCGGAGTCCTCGATCTTCGGCACTGCTACGCGGACGACCTCGCAGCCGGCCGACGCGAGCGCGGCGATCTGCGCGGTCGTCGCCGGGACGTCGCGCGTCGGGGTCAACGTCATCGACTGCACGGCGACGGGCGCTCCGCCGCCGATCTGCACGTTGCCTACCTTGACGCTGCGCTCACTCGGCATCGGGTCGAGTGTAGCCGTGGTTAGCCGCCGGTACGACCGCCCAGGTCGTTCGAGAGCCCGATGAAGAAGAGCGTCAAGACGAGGGCGATCCCGACCACGGACACCCGCTCGTACACTTCTCGGCCGACCGAGCGGCCTCGAATCCCCTCGACGATCGAAAAGGCGATGTGGCCGCCGTCGAGCGGCAGCAGCGGCAGGAGGTTGAGCAGCGCAAGCGAGAGGCTGATCAGGCCGAGCACCCAGAAGAACGTCTCGAAGCCGCGCTCGAGCGCCGTCGACGAACCACGGACGATCCCGATCGGGCTCGAGATCTCTTCGCGTCCGGAGCCCTGGACCAGTCTCACCAACACGGCTCCGATCTCCTTGGTGATCACGCCGGTGATCCGTAACGACTCCCATGCCGCCACGTGAACCGGAACCGCCTCGAAGTCCGGTCGGAAGCCGAGGCGGTAGCGTCCGTCCGTGTCCCGGAACGGACGAGCGGGCGGCAGCGCGATCCGCTGGCCGTCGCGCTCGATCGTGACACGGACCGGCCGGCCACGCGAGCCGTTGATCTCCTCGAACATCTCGACGTAGCCGACGTGCTTCCCGTTGATCGCCACGATGCGATCGCCGGGATGGAGCCCGATCTGCTGGGCCGGGCGAGCCGGCTCGACCTGGGCCACGGTCGTCGTGCCGCGACCCGGCCCGAAGACGAGGAGCAGCGTGAAGGCTAGGACGGCGAAGACGAGGTTCGTCCCGGGGCCAGCGGCGATGACGAATATCTTCTTCCACGCTCGCTGACGCCAGTAGGCGTCGCGGCCGAGGCTGTCCGCAAGCTCGGTCACACCACGGTCCGCGCCCTTTCGGGCTGCCTCGGAGAGCTCGGTCTCGCCGAGCGCCCGTTCGAACGCCTGGAGTGAGCCGACGGCAAGCTCGAAGTGGCCGTCCTCGAGAACGCGCTTGAGGCGCTCGGCCGGACCATGGAGCTGAGGTGCTTCCTCGATTGCCCGGCCGAAGTGCGCGTCGACGTCGGAGGGCGCCGGCCGGTGCATCCCGGGAATCTTCACGTAGCCGCCGAGCGGAATCGCGCCGATGCCGTACTCGATGCCCTTGCGTCGGAGCTTGACGGCCGCCGGCGGGAAACCGACATAGAACTTCCGAGGCTGCATGCCAACGAGCCTCGCGCTGAAGAAGTGCCCCGCCTCGTGGACGAGTACGAGAAAGGCGAGACCGAGGATCGCGATCAGGGAGTTCACGCCAGCGCCATTCCCCGCTCCGCAATCCTGCGAGCGTCGGCGTCTGCTTCGATCAGCTCGTCGACATCGCCTGCCGGCGTCCCGTCCGTCCGCTCGAGCGTCTCCTCGACGACCTCGGCGATGCCAAGGAACGGCAGTCGTCCCTCGAGGAACGCCGAAACGGCGACCTCGTTCGCCGCGTTGAACGCGCACGGGTACGTACCTCCGAGTTCCCCTGCTCGCCGCGCCAGTCCGAGGAGCGGAAATGCCTCGGGATCCACCGGCTCGAACTCGAGCGTCAGGGGTGAGGTGAGGTCGAGCGGCTCGACGTCGACGGGCGCCCGCTCGGGATACGTCAGCGCGTAGGAGATCGGGACACGCATGTCGGGGTAGCCGAGATGCGCGAGGGCCGCGCCATCACGGAAACGGACGAGGGCATGGACCACCGAGGCCGGCTGGACGACGACCTCGACGCGGTCGTACGGAAGCGCGAATAGGAAGTGGGCCTCGATCACCTCGAGACCCTTGTTTGCCAGCGTGGCCGAGTCGACGGTGATCTTCGGGCCCATCTGCCAGGTTGGGTGGGCGAGCGCATCATCAGGTGATACGTCAGTCAACGCCGACCGGTTGCGCCCACGAAACGGTCCGCCGGAAGCTGTGAGGACGATGGAGTGGACGGTCTCCGGCTCCCGTGCTTCTAGGCACTGGAAGATGGCCGAGTGCTCGCTGTCGACGGGCAGCAGCCGTCCTCCGCCTCGCTCGCGGGCGGCGAGCGCGAGCTCGCCTGCCGCGACCAGGCTTTCCTTGTTCGCGAGCGCGAGGTCGACGCCCCGATCGAGCGCCCACAGCGTCGCCGTCACCCCGGCGAAACCGACGATCGCATTCAGCACGACGTCGGGCTGTGCGCGCTCGAGGAGCTCGGTCGGATCGCCGCCTACCTGCGTCAACGGCGCGAGACCGTCGATCGGCCGCGAGCCAGAGGCCGCGGCGGCAAGCTCGAGCCCCGGGTCGCCGTCGATCACCTCGAGCGCCTGGCGTCCGATCGAGCCCGTGGCCCCGAGCACGGCGACGCGTTTCATCGCGGAAAGTCTACGAAGCGCTCCTCTTTACAGAATCTTTACGGAACCTGGTACGGAAAACCCGCCCGCCGCGCGCGCCGCACTGGTTCAGCAAGCCGCCGCCGCGCCGGCTTCTTTACCGAACCAGGTTCCGTTAAGACGCCGCGCCGAAGGCCAGCAGGAGGTAGTACGAGGCGACGGCGGCGAAGAGGAGCGCATCGATGCGGTCGAGCATCCCGCCATGGCCGAGCAGGAGCCGGCCCGTGTCCTTGACCCCGGCATCTCGCTTCAGCGCCGACTCGAACAGGTCGCCGATCGGAGCGGCCACGGCGATCACCCCACCCAGGGCGAGCGACTCCGGGACGTCGAGGAAGCCCTCGTCGTACAGCGCGAAGAAGGGAACGAGGAGCGCGACGATCGTTCCCGCGATGAACCCCTCCCACGTCTTGCCGGGCGAGGTGTGAGGCGCGAGCTTGTGCCTGCCGACCAACCGGCCGGTGACGAACGCAGCCGTGTCCGAAGCGAAGACCGTAAGGAGCAACGTGAACGCGGCGAGCCGCCCGTGCTCGGCCAAGTCGCGGATCAGGACGACATGCGCGAGGCCGAGCCCGATCCACGCCACGCCCAGCACCGTCGCCGCAACCGATACCAGCGTCGGCCGCACGCCCGCGAGCCCCTTGAAGACGAACGAGAACGCGAAGGTACTGAGGAAACCTGCGACCGCCCACGCGAGACCCCACTCGGCGCCGATCAGCGCGGCCAGCGTGCCGAGGTAGCCGGCGACCAGCACCGGCCGCAGACCGCGCGTCATCTCGTAGAACTCGTGCAGCGCCAGCGCCGCGGCACCGGCGGCAAGGCCGAAGAGCCACCACCCCCCGCCGTAGATCAGCAGCAGGACGGGCGGAAGCAGCACGACGGCGACCAGGAGGCGAGACAGGATGGTGCTCATCGCCCACCGAAGCGGCGCTTCCGGCCGGCGTATTCCTCCACCGACGCGCGGAGATCGTCGACACCGAAGTCGGGCCAGAGCCGCTCGGTGAAGACGAGCTCGGAGTAAGCGAGCTGCCAGAGGAGAAAGTTGGAAATCCGTAGCTCCCCCGACGTCCGGATGAGAAGGTCCGGCTCGGGAAGCTCGGGCGCATAGAGGTGGGCCGCGAGCGCCTCCTCGTCGATCTCCTCCGGTCTCAGACCGGCTTCCACCAGCGACCGCGCCGCACCCGCGAGCTCCGCCCGGCCGCCGTAGTCGAAGGCGATCCAGAGCTCGAGGCGGTCGCGGGATGCGGTCTCGTCCTCGAGCTCCGCCATCTGGCGGCGAAGACTGTCGGAGACGCGGTCGCGCCTTCCGATGAACCGCGTGCGAACGCCCTGCTTTGCCAGATCGGGAAGCTCGCGGCGGATCGTCTCGCCGAAGATCTCCATCAGCGCGTCGACCTCGGCGGGCGGGCGAAGCCAGTTCTCAGTCGAGAACGCGTAGACGACGAGGGACCGGATGTTGAGATCGATCGCCGCCTCGACCGTCCGTCGCAGAGCCCGCGTCCCCTCCCGATGGCCCGCGGCCGCCGGGAGGCCCCGCGCCGCGGCCCAGCGGCTGTTGCCGTCCATGATGATCGCGACGGAGCTGGGCCCCTCCCCCAGCCCGACAGGCGGTTCCCCGCGGCCGAAGAGACGGGCCCAGAGGCCGCGGAGGTCCACGCGCCTAGACCTCTGTGATCTCGGCTTCTTTGCGCTTGAGGAGGTCGTCGATGTGCTTGACGTGCTCGTCCGTGAGCTTCTGGACGCGCTCCTCGGCGCGGCGCTCGTCGTCGGCGCCGACGCTCTGCTCGTCCTTGAGGTGATGGATGACGTCGCGGCGGACGTTTCGAACCGCGACCCGTCCCTCCTCGGCGATCTGGCGCGCGACCTTCACGAGCTCCTGGCGACGCTCCTCGGTCAGCTGCGGGATCGGAAGCCGGATCATCTTCCCGTCGTTGGACGGGTTGAGGCCGAGGTCGGACTCTTGGATCGCGCGCTCGATATCCCTGATCGCGTTGGGATCGAAGGGCTGTACGGTCAGCATCCGGGGCTCGGGGACGTTGATCGTCGCGAGCTGCTTCAAAGGCGTCTTCTGGCCGTAGTAGTCGACCTGCACGCGGTCGAGCAGGGCGGCAGAGGCGCGCCCGGTGCGGATCGAATTCAGCTCCTGGTGGGTCGACTCGACGGACTTGTCCATCCGGCGAGTCGCGTCCTGGATCAGGTCGTCGATCATGCGGTCCCTCCGGGGGTCGAGATGATCGTGCCGACGCGCTCCCCGAGCGCAACTCGCCTGATGTTGCCCTCGGCAAGCGCGAAGACGTAGATCGGAAGCCCATTGTCCATGCAGAGCGACAGCGCCGTCGTGTCCATCACGCGCAGGCCGCGCTCGATCGCTTCGAGATGCGTGAGCTCCGGCAGCAGCTCGGCGTCGGGATCGTGGCGCGGATCTCCGTCGTGCACACCCTCGACCGCATGCTTTGCCATCAGGATTGCCTCCGCGCCGATCTCGAGCGCACGCAGCGCGGCGGCCGTGTCGGTCGTGAAGAACGGATTGCCGGTCCCGGCCGCGAAGATCACGACCCGCCCCTTTTCGAGGTGGCGGATGGCGCGGCGCCGAATGTAGGGCTCGGCGACCTCGGACACCTGGATCGCCGAGAGGACGCGCGTGTGGAGCCCCCGATGCTCGAGGACATCCTGGAGCGCGAGCGCGTTCAGCACCGTCGCGAGCATGCCGGCGTAGTCGGCCGTCGCCCGATCCATTCCCTCGGCCGCGGCGGCCATGCCGCGGTAGATGTTCCCCGCCCCGACCACGATCGCGATCTCGACGTCCCGCTCGTGAAGCTCGGCAATCTCGCCGGCGATCCGCTCGACTTGATGAAGGTCGAGGCCATACTCCTTCGTGCCCATCAGGGCCTCGCCGGAGAGCTTCAGCAGCAGGCGCCGGAAGGCGGGTCTGCCGTCGTGCTCAGCCTGCAAGGGCGTAGCGCTGGTACTCGATCACGTCGAGCTGGTGCTCCTCGAGCGCCTTCGCGACGGTCTTGCCCGTCTCGTGGATCCAATCCTGGTCAGGCAGAACGCTCTGGCCGTAGAAGCGCTTGGCGAGCATCCCCTCGACGATCTTCTCGCGATGCTCCTCCGGCCGAGACTGCACCTCGGGCAGCCGCTCGAAGATCTCGCGCTCGGTGGCCAGATCCTCGTCCGGGATCTCGCCGCGAGCGGCGTACTGTGGCGCTGCGAAGGCGATGTGCATCGCGAGGAGCCGTGCGATCTCCGGCGGCCCTGTCGCGCGGACGAGGACGCCGATCTTGTTCGCCGGTGGGTGAACGTAGGCAGCGAGCACCTCGGCGTCAGCCTCCTTTTCAAACCGCGTCGCGCCCCGGACCGCGATGTTCTCGCCGATCCTGCCGACGAGCTCCTGCCGCTGCCCCTCGAGCCGCTCCACCGCCTCGGGACCGTCTTCACCGACCGCGTCGAGCACCGTCTGGGCGAACGCGAGGAATTCCTCGTTCTTCGCAACCGGCTCCGTCTCGCAGCCGACCGCCACGAGCGTGCCGATCCGTTCCTCGACCCGGACGAGCACGATTCCCTCGGTCGTCTCGCGGCCCGCGCGCTTACTCGCTTCCGCCATCCCCCGCTCGCGGAGGAGCCTCTTCGCCGCATCGAGGTCGCCGTCCGCCTCCTGAAGCGCGCGCTTCGAGTCCATCATCCCCGCGCCGGTCTCGTCGCGGAGCTGCTTGACGAGTGTCGCCGGGATCTCAGCCATCGGCCTTCGCACCTTCCTCTGCCGCTTCCGTCTCGGCGGCGCTCTCGGCCTGGCCCATCGGCTCGTATTCGACCGGCGTCTCGTCGGCCTCGGGCTCCTCGGGAAGCTCCTCCGGCTGCCCGTTCGACGCAGCCGCGGCCTCGAGCTCCTCGGGGCGTAGCTGCAACTTGCCGTCCTCGACCGCCTTCGCGATCGTGCGGATCACCAAGCTGCACGAGCGGATCGCGTCGTCGTTGCCCGGGATCACGTAGTCGGCCTCATCGGGGTCGCAGTTCGTGTCGACGAGGCCGATAATGGGCAGGCCGAGACGACGGGCCTCCCGCACAGCGATCTGCTCCTTGCGCAGGTCGACCACGAAGAGCGCATCCGGCTGGCGCTTCAGGTCGGCGACGCCGCCGAGGTTCGCCTCGAGCTTCTCCAGCTCGCTCTCCATGGCGAGTCGCTCCTTCGCGGGCAGGAGGTCGAGCTGGCCCTCGTCCTTGAGGCGTCGTAGCTCGTGCATCCGCTCGATCCGGCCGGCCATCGTCCGCCAGTTCGTGAGCAGGCCCCCGAGCCACCGGTGGTTCACGTACGGCATGCCGACGCGTTCCGCCTCCTCGGCGATCGTGTCCATCGCCTGCTTCTTCGTGCCGACGAACAGAATCGTGCCGCCGCGGCTCGACACGTCACGGGCGAAGTCGTACGCCCGGTCGATCAGCTCCGCGGTCTGCTGCAGGTCGATGATGTAGATGCCGCCGCGCTCGGTGAAGATGAAGCGCCGCATCTTCGGATTCCAGCGGCGGGTCTGGTGGCCGAAATGGACACCGGCCTCGAGAAGGTCTCGCATGGAGACGACTGCCAT
>DASZCE010000092.1:0-4375 GCA_035943455.1 Gaiellaceae bacterium
GTCCTACGACCGGAATGGCGGGACAATATCGCGCGCTCTTCAGTGCTGTTCTCAGCGGCGAATGACGCTGCCTCACGCCGAGAAGAAGCGGCGACCTTGGCAACGCGCTCGGTAATTTCCGAACGAAATTGATACTGCGTATTTTTCGTTCGATACCACTGCCCCCGAACGTTGCTTGCGACCGGTGCAACGTCCGGCTGCGGTTGCGGCTGAGGCGCCGCCTCGACCGGAAGGGTCTCGCTCGCCGGCGGGGGGACGTCGGCGGCCGCTACGACCTCGGATACCGCTTGGCGAGCGGCCTCTTCGACGCTGGCAGAGGTGGTCGGCGGGGGCGGCTCTGCCTCCACGGTCGGAGGAGGAGTCGCGGTGGATGCCGCCTGCTGGTCGCCGGTGACCGAACTATCGCTTGAAATGGCGATATCAGGCGCGTGATACTCCTCTGGTACCACCGTTTCCTCCGCGATCGCCGCCTCGTGGGGTACCGGGATGGCCGTAGGTGCGACGACCGTGGCGTCGGGCCCCTCCGCCGCCTCCGGCGCCACGGTCGTCTCGGCAACGGCTCCAGCCTGTTCCGGGGAAGGCAGCTCGTTGCCGTCGGGAGACGCGTCTGCGCTGGCAGTGAACGCCAGGGCTGCAAGCGCGACGGTCATCGCCACTGTGGGGAACGCGAAGCGAAGGTTCCCGAATCGTTCCACGGCGACGCGGGAAGCAGAGTGCTTCCGCAACTCGATCGAACGGAGAATAGTGACCGGAACGCTGATAATTCCTAGATACCCATACGGCGCCGAGATGTACCGTGAGATCCAATACAAAGATTTCACACGAAAGTTCTTGCGCGAAGGTAATTGCAGCGGTATAGTCGGCGAGGAGTTGACGAAGCGAGCGTAAAAGGAGCTGGGAATCTCGACCGTCAACGCAGTCGCCGAACGTCCGACTCCTCGAGGGGCGCTCGGCCAGCGAACCCTTGCTCCGCAGGACACAGCGCGAGCCGGGGTGGCAGCGAGCTGGCGGGTTCACGAGGCGCCCGTGCGCGCCGAAGCTCCTCCCGCCGAGGCGCGGACCGTCTCGCTGCTCGCCGCGTACTCCGGCCCACTCGCGAGCCGGGAAACCACCCGGCTCTTGCTCCGCGAATACCACGAACGGCGCGACTTTCGTGCGCGCGAGCGCGTGATCCAGCAGTACCTGCCCCTCGTGAAGTCGCTCGCCCGCCGGTTCGGCGAACGAGGGGAGCAGTACGAGGACCTCGTTCAGGTCGGCTCGATCGGTCTCATCAAGGCGGTCGACCGCTTCGATCTCGACCGCGGGGTCGACCTCGCCACCTTCGCAATCCCGACGATCGTCGGCGAGATAAAGCGCCATCTCCGGGACCGGGGCTGGCCGATCAAGGTTCCGCGCCGGCTTCAGGAGATCCGGGTCAGAGTGCGTGCGAGGTCGGCCGACCTCACGGCGCAGCTCGACCGACCCGCGACGCTCGCGGAGGTCGCGCGCGACACCGGTATCCGTCAAGAGGACGCAGAGGCCGCCCTCGCGACCGAGCGTCTACAGGCACCGCCGATGTCGCTCTCCGAGGACCCAGAGGTGACCGACGGTGAGCCCAGCGCCGGCGTCGACGGCGGCTTTGAGCTCGGCGAGGATCGCGTGGCGCTCGCTGCGGGCTTCCGCGTGCTCGACGACCGGGAGCGCCGCGTCGTCCACCTCCGCTTCTTCGAGGAGTGGAGCCAGTCCCAGATTGCCCGTGAGGTCGGGATCTCGAAGATTCACGTCTCGCGGCTGACGACCCGCGCGCTCGACAAGATGAGGGCGGAGATCGGCGTGGCGTAGTGATTGCGCCGCGCGGGCCGGCGGGTACCGCCGCCGGGATCGTCCCCGTAGAATCGTCGGTTGTGAGCTACCGATCGCGCCAGCGGCTGCGGCAGAAGGATCGTGAGCGCCACACCACATCCGACGATGAACGTCCAAAGGTTCAGGACTACCTAAACCTGCCGTACCACGTCACGCTCGTCCGCGACGAAGAGGGAAAAGGTGGATGGCTGGCCGCCGTCGAGGAGCTGCCTGGTTGCGCTGCGCGCGGGCGGACGCCGCAGGAGGCGGTGACGAAGATCTCGAGCGCCCTGTCCGACTGGATCTCGACGGCGATCCAGGAAGGCCGCGAGATCCCGCAGCCGAAGTCCGCCGAGAGCCACAGCGGCCGGCTCCTGCTCCGCATGCCACGAACCCTCCACGCCGAGCTCACTCGCGTCGCTGAGCGCGAGGGCGTGAGCCTGAACCAGTTCATCACCGACGTGCTCGCCGCGGCCGTGGGCTGGCGTGCGCCCGCTGGAACGACTTCGACGCATGCCGATCTCGGGCAGGCGGGGACCGACAAGCTCGAGCAGGTGTCCGTGCAGGCTCTCGATACGGCGCCGCTGGCCTTGGAGCCCGAGGAGCCGGAAGCGCCGAGGCGCCGAGTGAACCTCATCGCCGCCGCGCTGGCGGCGAACGTCGTCGTGATCGCAATGGCGGGCGTGGTCGCGCTCCTCGTCCTCCTGGCCGCCTGGCGGTGACCACCGACGCCCCCGCATTGACATGGGCGGGGCGATCCGTTAGGACGTAGCTTGTAGGCGACACGGCGCCCGGGACGGGGGAGATGCGCCACGTGAGACGCCCGAGTCGAGTCGTGCCCCAGAGAGCCGCGCAGCGCCCTCGCACTCTGCTTGCCGTGGTCGCCTCCATCGGTTTCCTTGCCCTCAGCGCGGCCCCTGCCCTGGCTCAGCGTCCTGCGCCGGAGCCGGCGCCGCAACGGACCCAGGGACCGGCGCCGGAGCCCGCCCCCGGCGGCACCCGCGCTCCGACACGAAGGACCACCACGAAGGCCGCGACGACCTCGGAGGCGCGCACGCCGGCGGCCCCGGTAACGGTGGCACCCCTGTCCGTCGCTCCCTCCTCGCCGCAGGTCTCGCCGCCGGCTGCGCCGCCGGCGACCGCGCCGAATCGCCGGTCGCGGCGGACGGCCCCAGCCCGTCGGCCGGTGAAGCGTCAGTCGGTCCGCGCGGCGAAGAAGAAGACGGCGAGACCGCGCGTCAAGGGTCAGACGAAGACCCTGAACCTCGGTCGGGAAGCAGCCGCGGCACCTCGGGCCCCCGCCGTGGCGCGCTCGGCCGATCCCGATTCGAGGCTGCTCCTGCTCGGCGGGCTCGCGCTGCTCGTGCTCGTGCTCGGGGACGCCGTCTTCGTCGCACTCTCGTCCCGGCTGCTCCGCGAGACCGCCGAGCCGTAGCCGTCAGCGGGCACGCGCGGTCACGATGAACGAGCTCGCGCCGAGGAGACCGCCGAACCTCTTCTCAGCCCGCCGCCCGTAGCCCGGCCAGACGTACCAGCGGTAGCGCCCCGGGGTCAGCCGATGGCGGCGCCCGCCGTAGGACCACGTGCGCGGGAGCTGGACCGACGGGCGGCTCGGCCAGGCGCTGAAGATCCTGCCCCGTCGCCAGAGCTGGACGTTGTAGTACGTCGCGTTGGGAACCGTCTTCCAGGCGAGCCGCGGAGGTGCAGAGACCTTCGCGCCGGCGGCAGGAGCGTAGAGCGGACTGCTCGGCCTTGCAACCACCCCGGCGCGCGCGGTATTGCCTGCCTCGTCGTAGCCGGTGAGCGTGTACCGGTAGCGGACGCCGTTCTCGAGCCCCGTGTCGGTGAAGCGATTGCCGGAACCTCGGTAGACGAGGCGGCCGGAGCGCCGGAGCTCGACCACTGCCGTATCGGCGGAAGCGGTCCAGGTGAGCGTCGCCGTCCGGTTTCCGGGCTTGACGCGTACGCCGCTCAGGGTGGGGGCGGTCGCGTCATACCGCAGCGAGAACGACGACGCGCCGCTGCGATTGCCGGCGCGATCTTCGCACGACCCCCAGACTGCGGCAGCGCTCGCGTCGGGCCCGGCGTAGCTCGCCTTCGAACACGTCTCGACGCCTGACGTCACGTCGCTCCCCTGGAAGCTGACGCCGAGCGGGTGGTTGTACCAGCCGGCGACGTCCGGCGGCCGGTCGGGAGTGACCCCCGTCACCTGCGGCGGCGTCGAGTCGTACTGCAACGCGAGCGAGGCCATCCCGACATTGCCTGCGCGGTCCACGCACACACCGCCGACGGCGGCCAGCGTGTTGTCGGGACCGTCGTAGGTTTCCGGAGACGCGCAGGAGTCGACGCCCGAGATCGCGTCGGCGCCCGTGAAGGTGACCGTCAGCCCGCTCCGGTACCAGCCGTTCGCGTCCGGCGCGCGGCTCGGCGCCGCATGCGCATCGGGCCCCGTTCCGTCGTACTTGAGCGGGAAGGTCCGTGTTCCCGTGTTTCCTGCCTTGTCGGTGCACGACGCGCTAACAGAAGCAGCACCGGAATCCGGGCCGGCATACGT
>DASZCE010000093.1:0-1508 GCA_035943455.1 Gaiellaceae bacterium
GAGAAAGGCACGATGCCGGCGTCGAGCCACGCGTCGCCGACCTCGGAGATCCGCCGAACGCTCTCGCCGCACCGCTCGCAGCGGATGGTGACGCCGTCGATCCACGGCCGGTGGAGCTCGTGGAGGTCGTCGAGGCCGGCCGTCGCCCGCTCCCGTAGCTCAGCCAGCGACCCGATGACGTTCAGGTGCCCGCACGAGCACGGGTAGAACGGCAGCGGCAGCCCGAAATAGCGCTTGCGCGAGATGTTCCAGTCGCCCATGTTGCGAAGCCAGTCGTCCATGCGCTTCGCGTAGAAGGCGGGTGTCCACTCGACCGTGGCGTTGGCGGCGAGCATCGGCTGCCGGATCTCGTCGCACGCGATGAACCAGTCGTCGACGACGCGGAAGACGAGCGGCGTGCCACAGCGCCAGCAGGTCGGGTAGCGGTGGACGATCCGGCCTGCTTCGACCAGCAGCTCTCGACGCCGCAGCTCCTCGAGCACCGGATCCTGGACTTCCTCGGTCGAAAGGCCGGTGAAGGCGCCGTAGCCGTCGACCATCACGCCTCCCTCGTCGATCGGGACGAGCACCGGCAGGTTGTGGGCACGCGAGAGCTCGAAATCCTCGGTGCCGGCACCGGGCGCGATATGGACGATCCCCGAGCCCTCCTCGAGCGAGACGTCGTCCCACGGGATCACGCGATGGACGATCCCCTGCTGCGCGTCGAGGTCGTCGAACGGCCCCTCGTACTCGAGCCCGACGAGCTCCTCCCCTCGCACCGTCTTCACGAACTCGAGATCCGGAAAGCGGGCCACGGCAACCCACTGGCCTTCGGCGGTCAGGCCGTAGTCGGCGTCCGGCCGAACCGCGGCCGCCACGTTTGCCGGAAGCGTCCAAGGTGTCGTCGTCCAAATGACGAGCGCCTCGCCCTCGCGGCCCTTGAGCGGAAGCAGGAGATAGAGCGACGGGTGCTCGAGCTCCTGGTACTCGCCGGCGAACAGCTCGTGCTGCGAGATCGACGTGCCGCAACGTGGGCACCACGGCGTCGAGCGATGGCCTTTGTACAGCCAGCCGCGCTCGTGGACCGCCTTGAGGAACCGCCAGATGTACTCGATATTGGTGTCCGAGAACGTGTAGTAGTCGTTGTCCCAGTCCATCCACATGCCGAGCCGGCGCGACTGCTCGGTGATGACTTCGGCGAAGCGGGCGACACGCTCCCTGCACTTCGCGGCGAACTCCGCGAGTCCGTACGCCTCGATCTCGCGCTTCGAGTTCAGCCCGAGTGACTTCTCGACCTCGACCTCGACCCAGAGTCCCTGACAGTCGAAGCCGTTTTGGTAACGCTGGCGGAAGCCGCGGAGAGCCTTGTAGCGCTGAAAGACGTCCTTGAGCGTCCGCCCCCAAGCATGGTGGACGCCCATCGGGTTGTTGGCCGTGATCGGTCCGTCGATGAAGCTCCACTTCGGCCCGTCGGCGTTCTGCTCGCGAAGCCGGTCGAAGATCCGCTCGCGGTCCCACCACGCGAGAAT
>DASZCE010000094.1:0-4242 GCA_035943455.1 Gaiellaceae bacterium
GGCGGGGATGACGTTTCGGGTCGCGGCGACCGACGGCGAGGCACGCGCGGGCGTGCTCCGGACCGCGCACGGCGAGGTGCCGACTCCGGCGTTCATGCCCGTGGGGACGAAGGCGTCCGTAAAGACGCTCCACCCCGACGAGGTCCGAGCCCTCGGCGCGCACATCGTCCTGGGCAACACCTACCACCTGCACTTCCGCCCGGGGGACGAGCTCATCGCCGAGCTCGGCGGCCTCCACGTCTTCATGAGCTGGGACGGGCCGATCCTGACCGACTCGGGCGGCTTCCAGGTCTTCTCGCTGCTGGACACGATCCTCGCCGTCGACGACGACGGGGTCGTCTTCCGGTCGGTCTACGACGGGTCGCCTGCTCGCTTCACGCCCGAGTCCGTCGCCCGCATCCAGGCCAACCTTGGTTCCGACATCGCGATGTGCCTCGACGTCTGCCCTCCCGCCGGTGTCCCGGGCACCGAGCTCGACGACGCCGTTCGCCGCACGACCTACTGGGCTCGGCGCCAGCGCGACGCGCCGCGAGCCCCGGGGCAGCTGCTCTTCGGGATCACGCAGGGCGCATCGGACCCCGATCTCCGTCGCCGCTCGATCGACGAGGTCGTCTCGCTCGACTTCGACGGCTACGCACTCGGCGGCCTCTCCGTGGGTGAGCCGTGGGCGCTGATGCTCGAGACAACCGGCTGGGCCGCGCCGCTTCTCCCCGAGGACCGCCCGCGCTACTTCATGGGGATCGGAGACGCCGAGGGGATTCTCGACGTGATCGAGCGAGGGATCGACATGTTCGACTGCGTGCTGCCCACGAGAACGGCGCGCACGGGGTCCGCTCTCACTTGGGAGGGCCGGCTCAACCTCCGCAACGCCCGCTTCGCGCGCGACCCGGCGCCACTCGACGAAGGCTGCAGGTGCCCGGCCTGCGAGCGCTTCTCGAGGGCGTACATCCGGCACCTGGTGAACCAGCAGGAGCTGCTCGGTCTCCGCCTCCTGACGCTCCATAACCTCCGCTTCGTTCTGGACGTCACGGCAGGAGCCCGGACGGCGATCGTGGCCGGCGAACTGGCATCCTTCAAACGCCAGGCGCTGGAGCGACTGGCGCCCGTGACATGAACGCCGGCCCGCTGATCTTTCTCCTCGCGATGGCTGCGCTGCTGTGGTTTCTGCTGATCCGGCCCCAGCGGCAACGGCAGGCCGCCCACGCGAGGCTTCTGGCCGAGGTTACGCCCGGCGACGAGATCGTCACCGTCGGAGGACTCTTCGGCACCGTCCGTCAGATCGCCGACGACCACATCCTCCTCGAGGTCGCCCCCGGCACCGAGATCCGTCTCGCGCGGGAGGCGATCACGGGCATCCGGCGAAAGGACGAGGAGGCGCCCACCGAGGCCTCCGAAGCCGAGCACCCCGGCTAACCTGCGACTCGCACACGCATGTCCGATCGCCGTTCCCACCTCCTTCTGACGGGTCTGATCGTTGCGGCGCTCCTGGCCGTGACGGCGCTTGCCATACCCCGCTCGCCGATCCACAAGAGCGTCAACCTCGGCCTCGATCTCCAGGGCGGCCTCGAGGTCGTTCTCCGGGCGGTGCCGCCGAAGGATCACACACTGACGAAGTCGGACCTCGACCGCTCGGTCGAGATCATGCGCAACCGCGTCGACAAGCTCGGCGTCTCGGAGCCAGAGATCCGCAAGCAGGGGAGCGACCAGATCGTGATCCAGCTCCCCGGAGTCACCGACCCGAGCGCCGCTCTCCGGTTGATCGGGAAGACCGCGCAGCTGTGGCTCTTCGACCTGCAGGCGAACGTCCAGGAGCCGACCGCGCAGAGCAACGGGTTCGTCAACCAGCCGGCACCGATGACCAACCTCTTCCAGCTGCTGAGGACGATCCAGCCGCGCGCCGAGAAGGGGACGCCCACGGAGTTCTACCTCGTGAACCCGAAGGCGAAGAAGGTCGTCCTCGGCCCGCAGGACACGCAGAAGCGTCTCCGCGACGCGTATCGCGCGCGCTTCAACAAGCAGGTCCCGAAGCGCTTCGCCTTCTACGGCGTCCCCGAGAAGACGATCATCCTCAACTGCGGCATCGGCGAGCGCTACTGCCCGGGCGTGAACGAGGCGCCGCCGTCGCAGAACTACTACTACCTCTTCCGCTTCGATCCCGAGAACAAGACGCATCCCGTCCCGGAGATGACCGGCGCCGACCTGAAGCTCGACGGTACGCGCCAGGACATCAGCCAGACCGAGGGACCGATCGTGCTCATGGAGTTCACCGGCAAGGGCGGCGACAAGTTCCACGAGATCACGCGCGAGCTCGCCGTCCGAGGGCAGACCGCGGCAAACCAGCTCGGTAACCACGACGCGGCGCTCCAGAGCTTCGCGATCGTCCTCGACCGCGAGATCAAGTCGGCACCGACCGTCGACTGGGAGCAGAACCCGGACGGCATCGCCGGCGGAAGCGCCCAGATCACCGGCATCGGCGACGCCGGCGAGGCGAAGGACCTCGCGCTCGTCCTCCAGACCGGCGCGCTCCCCGTCGAGTTCGAGCAGATCGACCGCACCGATGTCTCGGCGACGCTCGGAAAGGACTCGCTGAACGAGGCGAAACGGGCGGCGATCGCCGGTCTCGTCATCGTCGCGATCTTCCTGCTCCTCTTCTACCGCTTCCTCGGGCTGGTAGCGGTGCTCGGGCTCGCGATCTACGCGGCCTTCCTCTACGCGGCCATCTTGCTCTTCAACGTGACGCTGACGCTGCCGGGCTTCGCCGGCCTGATTCTGACGATCGGCGTCGCGGCCGACGCAAACGTGGTCATCTTCGAACGCATCAAAGAAGAGGCCCGGGCCGGGAGGTCGGTTCGGGCCGCGATCTCCGCCGGCTACGGCAAAGGCTTCCACACGATCGTGGACGCGAACGTCGTCACCGCGATCACGGCGCTCGTCCTCTTCGCCGTCGCGACCGCCAGCGTCAAGGGGTTCGCGCTGATGCTGCTCATCGGTACCGCGATCTCGATGGTGACGGCCGTCGCTGCGACGCGCGCCCTCCTCGGACTGCTCGGCGGCTTCAGCTGGTTCGACAACCCGCGCTTCATGGGCGCCTCGGGCGCGCAGGGCGCGAAGTGGCTCCAGATCGACTTCATGGGCAGGCGGTTCCTCTGGCTCGCGATCTCCGGCACGGTCATCGCGCTCGCCGTCGGCTCGCTGGCCGTCAGAGGTCTCAACCTCGGCATCGACTTCAAGGGCGGGACGCAGCTCAACTTCGCGACCCCGCAAGCGAGCGCGCTCGAGGACGTCCGCTCCGCCGCCCGAGAGTTCGGCCACGGGAGCGCGGTGATCCAGGGCCGCGGCCAGGCCCGGGACGGCAAGTACACCCGCTTCCAGATCCGCACCGAAGAGCTCTCGCGGACCGAGCAGGATCAGCTCTCGACCGAGCTGCGGGACCGCTTCGGCGCGACGATCCGCGGGGTCGACAACGTCTCGTCGAGCTTCGGACGGCAGATCGCCAAGGGAGCGATCATCGCGATCGTCGTCTCCCTCTTCCTGATCGTTCTCTACACCTCGTTCCGTTTCGACTACAAGTACGCGCTCCCGATCATCGCGGCGCTGATCCACGACGTGGTGATCACGGTCGGGATCTACTCGCTGACGGCACGGGAGGTGACGACGGCCACCGTGGCCGCGGTGTTAACCGTGCTCGGGTACTCGATCTACGACACGATCATCATCTTCGACCGGATTCGCGAGAACGTCCCGCTGATGCGGCGCGCCCCGTTTGCGACGATCGCCAACGTGTCGCTGTGGGAGACGATCCGCCGCTCGCTCGCGACGACGTTCATCACGCTGCTCCCGGTCGGCTCGCTGTACCTGTTCGGCGGCGACACGCTCAAGGACTTCGCCTTCGCACTGCTCGTCGGCATCGGCTCCGGCGCCTACTCCTCGATCTTCATCGCCGCGCCGCTGCTCACGATCTGGAAGGAGCGCGAGCCGGACTGGGCGCGCAAGAAGGAGGCGGAGGTGGTTACGGGCGACGGAGCGCCTGCGGAAACGCCGCTCGAGACGGTGACCGCAGTCGCCGCAGCCGAGCCTGCCCCGGACCTTCCGGCGCCGGCCGCAGCCGCCGACACGGCTCCTGCGGCCGGGCAGTCGAAGCGCGAGCGTCGCCGCCAGCGGCGGCGCGCACGCCCGCATGGACGCGCGCGGTAACAGCGCGGGCGCGCGCGAGCTTCTCGAGCGGATCGCGCTGTCCGCGCT
>DASZCE010000095.1:0-3201 GCA_035943455.1 Gaiellaceae bacterium
GTGGCGTCCATGGCACCTCCACTCTCTCCGCGACCGGTTCGTCGCGACATCCGCAACGATTCCGATCCGCGATGCGGGTTTTCCGCGCTGCTTGCCGGCGAAGCGCTGACGATCATGGCGCCATGACGCTCGTGTGGTTCGTCGTCTGGCTGATCGCCAACAACGTCGGCGACGCCGAGCCCTTGGTCGTCGACCCGGTCAACTGGTGGGCCGGAACGCTCATCCTTGCCGTCGCCCTCGACCTCGGCGGCCAGCATGCAGTCAGCGCGCGCCGCTAGCCGTTAGCGAACTCGTGGAAAACGGGCCCGGAGGAGTGAACTGAATCCGGTTGAAGGTCCCGCCCAGCACGCGAGCTGTCGTCTTGATCGTGAGCGTCTTCGCAAGGCCGGGAACGCCCTCGATCAGCAGGTGGCCGTCAGCCAGGAGGCAGACGAGCACCCGCTCGAGCATCGTGTCCTGCCCGGCGATGACACGCTTGATCTCGAAGAGCGCCCGTTCGAGCGGCTCCGTCCCGGCCTGCCCCTCCAGGATCGCACCTGAAACGTCCTGCATCTCGGTCTCCTCTCGCGCGGGTGTCGGTCGAACCCCCAGAAAACCCGCTGGCCTTAAGAAGAATCTGAATCCCACCTAAGACAGCGCTGTGAGTAGCCGGCGCGATGCGAGCGGAAGCGCGATCGGGGCTTCTTGAACGTCGAACGCTTCGTACCGCAGCGCGGTTGCCACTAGCTTTTCCGGGTGCACATCCACGGGGAGCGGCACTTCGAGGCGCCGCGCGAGGACGTCTTCCGCGCGCTCACCGATCCCGAGCAGGTCGCCGGCGCCTTCTCGGCGATCGAGCTGGTCGAGGCGGACGGACCGGATTGGACGGTCTTCGTGCGTGCTCCGCTCCCCGGCGGCTTCCGGCTCAAGTTCTCCGTTCGTGTCGACGACCTTCGCGAGCCGGAGCATGCGCGGCTTCGGGCGTGGGGTAAGAGCCTCGCCGGCCGTCTTTCGCTCGCGAGCTCGTTCGAGCTTCGTCCCGACGGTGCAGGAACGTGGATGCGGTGGGAGGCCGACGTGGACGCCGCCGGCCTCGTCAGCGGTCTCGGGAGCCAGGCACTCGGCCCCGTCGCCACCCATCAGGCCGAGCGCGCGCTCGCGCGGCTGGCGGACCGGCTCGAACGGCGGGCTACAGCTCGCTGACGTCCACGCGCCGCTCGGCGATGCACCCGTTCGCCCACCGCTCCGCCGTCTCGATCAGCCGGCCCGCGAGCTCCTCGCGTCGCCCCTTGTCATCGGGGAGGGACTCCGAATCCACCTCGATTCGTACCTGGTGGACCGCTGCCTCCGAATGCGCGTCGATCTCGTGCCGCTCCTCGGAGACGATCGAGACGGAACCGACCTTCTCCAGCACCTGGGCCGCGAGCTCGTCGATCTCGGCGGGAGTCGCTTCGCGACCGGCAAAGATCCCGAAGTTGACGCGAACCTCGAGCGCTGGTGGGTGGTGCTCGTGCACCGCGAACGCAAGCGTGTCCAGGTCGGCCCTCACGGCCGCGTTTCCTACCCGCAAGTGACCGAGGGCTAACGCTCTCGCGGCTCCCAGCGGAAGCCGCGGATCGCGACGATCACGCCCCCGACGCCCCAGGCGGCAACGACCGCGACGTTGTCGAGGTGATCCCAGATCGCGTCGTCGTAGACCATCACGTCGCGCGTGAGGCCGATGAGGTGGCTCAGGGGGAGGACGGCGGCGAGCTTCTGCAGCACGTCGGGGAACGTGTCCGCCGAAAAGAAGGCGCCGGAGATAAAGGACAGCGGTAGGTAGAGCGCGTTCACCACCGCAGACGACCCCTCGGCGCTCCGGATCAGGGCGGTGAGCCCGATACCGAGTGCCGCGAACGACGCGCCCCCCAGGAGGACGACGAGGATCAGCGAGAGCAGCGAGTCGGGAAGCGGCACGTCGTACGCAAACCGACCGAGCCCGATCAGGATCGCCGCCTCGAGGACGAAGATCAGGATGATCGAGGCGAGGACGGCGGCGACGTACGTCGCCGGCGGGAGCGGCGTCGCGCGCAGCCGCTTGAGCACCCCGGACTCGCGTCGGACGACGAGGAGCAGCGCCAGGCCGGCGAAGGTCGTCGAGGCGGCGCCGTACCCGATCATTCCCGCGAGCAGGTACTTGTAGCCGCTGACCCCCTCGATCTCGTCGTCGCCGTAGGCCGAGCCGAGGAGGAGGAAGAACAGGATGGGCAGCAGGAACGTGAAGAACGCGAGCTCGCGACTGCGCCAGAAGAGCTTCTGCTCTGCCTTCAACTGGTGCAGAAAGAGGCTCATCCTGGCCGATCCTCGGTGAGCGACAGATACACGTCCTCGAGCGTCGGCCTATGGACCTCCAGCGCGTGCAGGTCGAAGCCGTTCCGAAGCGCTTCACCCGTGAGCTCATGCAGCGTGCGCACCGGGTCCTCTGTCTCGAGAACGACCTCCTCGCCGTCGCGGCGGTAGCGGATCAGCGTCGACGGCGCCTGGGCGATCAGCTCGGCGGGCGTTCCGGAGGCGACGATCTCGCCGCGACGCAGCACCGCGACGCGATCGGCAAGGCGGTGGGCCTCCTCGATGTAGTGGGTCGTCAGCAGGATCGTCTTGCCGAGCGACCGCAGCGAGCGGATCGTCTCCCACGCCGCCCGCCGCGCCGACGGATCGAAGCCCGTGGTCGGCTCGTCGAGGAAGAGCAGCTCGGGGTCGCCTACGAGCGCGACACCGAGGTCGAGCCGCCGCCGCTGTCCGCCGGAGAGCGTTCTCGTCTTCGCGTCGGCCTTCTCCGTGAGCCCGACGAGCGTGAGAACCTCCTGCGTCGGCCTAGGCTGCTCGTAGTAGCCGGCGAAGAGCTCCAGGTGCTCGCGCACCGTGAGGTTGGGGAAGAGCTCGCCGGTCTGCGGAACGACTCCGATCCGTCCACGCCAGACCCGGTCGGCCCGCTCCGGGTCGGCACCGAGGACCCGTACGTCGCCGGCATCACGGCGCCGGTAGCCGACGAGGATCTCGACCGTCGTCGTCTTCCCGGCTCCGTTCGGGCCCAGCAAGCCGAAGACCTCGCCGCCGCGGAGCTCGAAGTCGATTCCACGCACTGCCTCGAAACCGTCGTACGACTTCCGAAGGCCTCGCACCTCGACGGCGTCCACGGTGGGGAGGCTACGAAAATCGGTCCTCTCGGTGCGGTCATGGCCG
>DASZCE010000096.1:0-4270 GCA_035943455.1 Gaiellaceae bacterium
GAGGCGGAGCTCGGAGCCGGCAGCGTCGTCGCGGGGGAACACGGGGCCGGGCCGTTTGCCCTGGTTCGCCTCGGCGAGCCTCCGCTGGGTGGTCTTCGTCTCGCCTTCACAGGTCCTGGCCCTACACCGGACGAGCTCGAGCGGCTGGCGGGTTTCGCCGCACGCGCGGCCCACGCCCTCCGCGCCGGCGAACGAACGACAAGCCTCTCGCAGGAGCTCGAGCGCAGCCGCGCACTGCTCGCCGTCGTTGGCCAGGCGATCGCCGAGCTGTCGCTCGCTCACACGCTCGACACCGCCGTCGATCGCGTGGCCGAGCTGCTCGGGACGGGACAGGCGGCGGTCTATCTGCGCGGTGGGGGCGACCTGGAGACGGCGGCCGAGCGCGGCCTCGCGGGGCCGCATCTCCGCGTCGCCGACGCGCTGCTCGGACTCACGCTCGGACGCCTGAGGCCTCGCCCCGTGCTCGAGGTTCCCGATGCCCCCGGCGACCCCGCTCTTGTGGGTGTCCGCGACGCCGTCACGGAGGCCGGTGTCGACGCGATCGTCGCCGTGCCCTTGCGAGCCGCGAGCGAGCTGATCGGCCTGCTCGTCGCGTACCTCCCGCGAGGGCGGCGGCTCCACGCGAACGAGTCGGCACTCCTCGCGGCGCTTGCGGGTCAGCTGGCCGTCGCCGTGCAGAACGCCCGTCTCCATGAAGAAACGATGCGTCTCGCCCACGATCGCGAGGAGGCGCTTCGGGCCGAGCGGCGTGCGGCCCGACGCCTCGAGGCGTTCTACGAGATCTCGCGTGCGTTCTCGGAGAGCATGGAGCTCGAGCAGACCGTCGAGGCGGTCACGCGGACGGCCGTTGAGCTGCTCAACGTCGACGCCGCCGTCCTCCGCATGCCCGAGGGGCGGGGTGACGAGCTCGTTCCGCGCTCGGTGTACGTCCCCGACCCGCGGCTCGCCGCCGCGCTTGGTCCCATCCTTCGCCGCCCACAGCCCACTGCCCGTGTTATGGGCCTCGGCCTGGGGGGTGCCCGCCGCGCTCTCGTCCTCGACCCGGTGACCGCCCGGCGTCTCGGCGGCGGGCACGAGCTGCTGATCCCGTTCCTCGAGCGCGGGTCGACGGCGGTAATCGTCCCGATCGCGGCCTCGGGGGAAGTGATCGCCGCGCTCACCGTCGTTGTCCTCGACCCGGCTCGCACGGCCGACGCCGAGACGGTCGAGACGCTCCGTTCACTCGCTGCTCAGGCCGCGTTCGCGATCGACAACGCTCGCCTCTACCAACAACAGGCGGGGTTCGCCGACGCGATGCAGCGCTCGCTGCTGCCGTCGACTCCGCCCGTCCTCCCCGGAGTGGAGGTCGGCAGCGTGTACGAGTCGTCGGCGCGGCTCGATGTCGGCGGCGACGTCTTCGACTACACGACGCTTCCCGACGGCCGGCTGGCGGTCGTCGTCGGCGACGTCACGGGAAAGGGGATCGACGCGGCGGCGGACATGGCGATGACGAAGTTCGTCTTCCGGTCACTCGCGCGCGAGCATCCCGATCCTGCCGACTTTCTACGCGCCGCGAACGACGTCATCGTCGACGAGGTGGCCGAGGGCAAGTTCGTGACGATGCTCTACGTGACGATCGATCCTGAGACCGGCAACGTCGCGTGCGCCAGCGCGGGGCACCCGGTTCCCCGGCTCGTCTCCCACGACGGCAGCGTGATCGAGCTTGGATCGAGCGGTCTCGCGCTCGGGATCTCGCCCGACCAGCAGTACTCGGAGGCGCGGGAGCATCTCCCCCCGGGGAGTGTCGTCGTCCTCTTCACGGACGGTGTCGTGGAGGCACGCCGCGACGGTGACCTCTACGGCCACGAGCGGCTCGACCGCTTCCTGTCCGAGCACCGTCGGCTCCCGGCGAACGAGCTCGCGACGGCCGTGATCGACGACGCCAGGGCCTTCTCCGGCGGCGGGCTCGCCGACGACTCGGCAGTCGTCGTCGTCAAACGCGTTGAGTAACCGGTTTCAGACCACCCTGACGGTGGTCGTCTTCACCGCCGGCGTGGGGTCGTTGGCGACGGAGATCGGCGCTTCGCGGCTGCTGGCGCCGTACTTCGGCAACTCCACGATCGTCTGGGCCAACGTCATCGGTCTCATCCTCGCCTCGCTCGCTCTCGGGTACTGGCTGGGTGGCCGGCTCGCCGACCGGCGGCCGTCGGCGCGAGCGCTCGGCGCGGTCGTCGTCGCGGCGGCCTGTCTGATCGCGGTGATTCCCTTCGTCGGACGGCCGCTGCTCGACCTCTCGGTCGAGGGGCTCGACCGGGTCTCGGCCGGCGCGGCGATCGGCTCGTTCTTCGGCGTGCTCGTCCTGTTCGTACCGCCGGTCGTCCTCCTCGGCATGGTGGCGCCGTTCGCGATCCGGCTCGCGATCACCGACGTCGAGAGCGCGGGGACGGTGGCAGGCCGGCTGTATGCCGTCTCGACCGTCGGCAGTCTCCTCGGGACCTTCCTCTCGGCCCTTGTCGCGATCCCCGCGATCGGGACCCAGCGGACGCTGCTCGCGAGTGCGGCTCTGATTGGAATCGGCGGCGCGGTGCTGCTAGGCCGGCGCTGGCTCGTCCTCGCCGCGGGGATCGCCTCGCTGCTCCTCGTTCCTCCGGGAGCGGTGAAGCCGCAGCGGGGGCTGCTCTACGAGCACGAGTCGCGCTATCAGTTCATCCAGGTCGTCGAGCAGGACGGCGCCCGCCGCCTCTATCTCGACGAGGGCCTCGCGACGCACTCGGTGTGGCGGCGGGGCGAGGTGCTCACCGGAGGGGTCTGGGACACATACCTCGCCGTCGCGGCGCTGGCGCCTCGCGTCGACCGCGTCGCAATGCTCGGGAACGCCGCTGGGACGGCGGCACGGGCATTTGCGCGCTTCTACCCGGGGGTGAAGCTCGACGGCGTCGAGCTCGACCCCGCGGTCAGCGAGGCCGGCCGGCGGTTCTTCCAGATGGGCGAGACGCGACAGCTCGAGGTATACGACATGGACGCGCGCCCGTACCTGCGGCGCACCGACCGCCGGTACGACGTGATCATCGTCGACGCATACCGGCCGCCGTACGTCCCCTTCTACCTGGCCACGCACGAGTTCTTCCAGCTCGTGCGGGATCACCTCGCGCCCGGCGGCGTGGTTGCGCTCAACGTCGCCACGACACCGGACGATCATCGCCTGGCCACGGCCATCGGAGGCACGCTTGCCGGCGTGCTCCCGACGGTTCTGGCCTGGCAACCGCTGCGCTTCAACCAGATCGTGATCGGCGTGAAGGGACCGCAGCCGCGGGCACGGCGCGTTTCCAACCGTGAGATCGCGTCGCTCGTCGCCCATCTCCGCGCACACGCTCGGCCGGTTCGCGAGTCGGACGAGCCGTGGACCGACGACCGCGCGCCGGTGGAGTGGATCACCGATCGGATGATCGTGGAGTTCGCGGCCGAGGGGGGACGCTTCAAGGAGGAGCCGCTTCCGACCTCGCCGTAGCGCCGCCTCGTTACCGGCAGCCCCGTTCCCTACACTGCCGCTCCATAAGGCGCGGAGTGCTGATCGTTGCGGCGGCTCTTGCCTGCCTGCTGGTGGGCTTGTTCAGCGCTGCGGTCCTCGCCGCGAACGGCCCGCTCGGCACGCTGACGACGATCACGCTGCCCACTGGGACGACCACGACCACGATCGGCACCACGACGACGACGCCGCCGCGTCAACCTCGCGAGGAGCCCATCGCGCAGGGCGTCCAGATCGGAAAGGTCGACGTCGGAGGCATGACCGCCGCCGAGGCGCGGGCGCAGGTTCAGGCCCGCTTCGGCGCGCCGCTCTTGATCCGGTTCGGCCGGGCGACGTTGTCGGTCGTTCCCCAGAAGCTCGGTGCGACCGCACGAGTGGGGCTCGCAGTCGACCAGGCGCGCCGCGCGGCGCCATACACCCGGATCCCGCTTTTCGTCACCCTTCGGTCCGGCGGTGTCAGGCGCTACGTCAAGAGACTTGCGCGGCGGTTCGACCGTCCTGCGCGCGACGCCGAGCTCGTCGGTCTTCGCGACCTCCGCCCGTTGATCACGACAGAGCGCGTCGGCAAGGTGCTCAAGCAGCGAAACGCGATACGGAGGATCGTGGCCGCGCTCCGGACACACGAGCGGGCGGTCCGCATCCGGGCGTCACGCGTGGACGCCGCGGTCACGCGCGCCCGTTACGGGCCGATCGTCGTCATCCGTCGTGAGTCGAAGCGGCTCCACTTCTACCGCGGAATGCGGCTCTGGAAGATCTTCGGCGTCG
>DASZCE010000097.1:0-8187 GCA_035943455.1 Gaiellaceae bacterium
ACCACCGCGCCTTCGCGCCCTGCTCGCGGCCGGTCTTCGACGTCTACGAGGGGTGGCGTCGCGAGTTCGAGCGCCAGCCCGACGACCTCCTCGAGCGCCGGCTCGCATCATGGCCCCGGGCGGGTCTGCTCTGGCGCGAGAACAAACGGCGCACCTGACGCCCAACCCACGGCTCAAGGCGTACAAAAACCGAGGCCGTGAAGCGTTGCCTGCTGCCCTGGGCCCGCATAGTGCAGTGGGTGCGCTCCGTTTGATGTTCATGATGCTAACCTATGTGCATCATGCGCACCACGATCACCCTCGATGACGACGTCGCGGCGCTCATCGAGAGCGAGCGCGCCCGCACTGGTGAGTCGTTTCGCGCCGCCGTGAACCGATTGCTCCGCCGCGGCGGGCGCGCCGGCCGTGCACCAACACCGCCACCACTCCCAGAGCTCCCCGGGCGGCCGCTCCTCGACGTCTCCGACGTTTCGCGGCTGCTCGCCGCGCTCGACGATGAGCGGCGCGCCGAGCGCGGCCTCCCGTGACGCTCGTCGACACGAACCTGCTCATCTACGCGACCTTCACTGAAGCGCGAGAGCATGACCGTGCGCGTGGGTGGCTCGAGGAGCGCCTCGCCGACGGCGAGGGAACCGTGGCCCTCTGCTGGCCTGTCGTCTATGCGTTCGTTCGTCTCGTTACGAGCCCTCGAGTCTTCGGACGGCACGCGGTCACAGTCGCCGCCGGATGGGCTGTTGCAGCGGCGTATTTCAACCAGCCGGCTGTCCGGATCGTGACCCCCGGCACCGGCCACGCGGCGATCGCCGCGGAGCTCGCGGAGACGCCGGGGCTTCGCAGCGACGACGTTCCCGACATCGAGATCGCCGCGCTCGCGATCGAGCACGGGCTCGTCCTCGCGTCCCACGACCACGGCTTCCGCCGCTTCTCGCGGCTGCGGTTCGTCGACCCTCTCGGCTGAGACCGCCACGGCTAGTGGTTGCGGGTATCAATTTCGAAGGCGGCTGCGAGGACAAGCGGGCGGTCGTGATGACGGCCGGCGCCGAGTACAACGTTCTGGGCGGTCGCCGGCGATGGGACGTACACCGTCGACCTCGCGGTCGACGAATGACATGACGCCTTCCGATTGAAGTCCGATCGTTTCGATCGGTCGTTGCAGACGGGCGACGGGCGAGGCCCGCCGCCCTGATGGTCGGCGCCGCCGAGTCGGCGCCTTGGCGGCGAAGTCGCGCGAGGGGATCTCGGACCGGTCGCAGGCTCGTGATCGGCGTCAACAGGGGCTGACGCTGCGGCTCGTTCTCTTGTGGCTCCGTCGGTCCATCGACGCCGCGTTACGTTTCGCGGCCAATGCCCACGTCCGTGAGCCGAACGAGCGGCTTCGTCCTGATCGCCTATGCGTTCCTCGTGACGATGCTCGGGGCGACGCTTCCAACGCCGCTCTACCCGCTCTTCCAGGAGCGCTACTCGTTCGGGGCCCTGATGGTGACGGTGATCTTCGCCGTCTACGCGTTCGGCGTCATCGGCGCGCTGCTCGCCTTCGGGGAGCTCTCCGACCAGATCGGGCGGAAGCCCATCCTCGTGGCGGGAATCGTACTGTCGGCGCTGAGCGCCCTGCTCTTCATCGTGGCCGACTCACTTGCGCCGATCTTCGCCGGCCGTGTCGTCTCAGGGCTCTCCGCCGGCCTCTTCACCGGGACGGCGACCGCAACCCTCGTCGACCTCATCCCCGGTGATCGCCGCAGGCTCGCCAGCTACGTAGCCGTGGTCGTCAACCTCGGCGGCCTGGGCCTCGGAACGCTGCTCGCCGGGCTCCTCGCCGACTACTGCAGGTCGCCGCTGCGCACGCCGTTCATCGTCCAGCTCGGTCTCCTCGTCCCGGCCGTGATCGGAGCGCTCGTCGCGCCGGAGAGCGTCCCCCGGCGGCGGTTGCGCCTCCGCCTCCAGCGCCTCGGCGTGCCGGAGGCAGTCCGTGGCGTCTTCATCCGCGGCGCGGCCGCCGGCTTTGCGAGCTTTGCCGTCGCAGGGGTATTGAGCTCCGTGGCACCGGTGTTTCTCGTTCAGGTCCTCGGCCGGACGAGCCACACGCTGGCGGGCCTGCTCGTCTTCATCGTGTTCGCAGGCTCGATCGTCGGTCAGTTCGCGGTTGCCCGCCTCGCGGACCGCCGAGCGCTCGCTTGGGCGTGTGCGCTCCTGATCGTGGGCGCCGCCTTGCTCGCCGTGGCGTTGGAGACCGAATCGCTCGCGACGCTGATCACAAGCTCGGTCGCGGTCGGCGTCGGTCAGGGCCTCGCGATCGGAGCGGGACTTGCCGCGATCAACCAGCGGGCGCCGGTCGAGCGCCGCGGCGAGACGGCCTCGAGCTTCTTCGTCGTCATGTACGTCGGGCTCTCTTTGCCGGTGATCGGCGCCGGGCTTGCGGCAAACTCAGTTGGGCTCCGGACGGCTGGGATCGCCTTCAGCATGGCGGTGGCCGTGCTCGTACTCGTTGTGCTTGCGAGCCTTGCGCGCCCGCGCGACTAGCCGAAACGGAAGGCCGGCCGTACCGGACCTACAATGTGTTATGGACAGGCGCGGCGAGTGATCCTCTGGGCACTTTGCATCGCGCTCGCCGCGGTGGGGTTCGGAATCCTGCTCATGACCCTCGTGCTGCTGGCTTGGCAGATGGTCGAAGTGGGTCTCCTGTGGGTGGTGCTGCTCATCGCGGGCTTCTTCGCGGTGTACGCGGTGGTCGTACTGTGGGACCGGTACCGAAAGGCGTCGCGCTCCGACAGGGCAGGCGAGGACACCGCCGCCGCAGATCTCTGGTAGCTCCTCGAAGGTCATCGGCCGGTCAGCGAACGGTCGCCGAATGGCCAGTAGGTCTGGACCTCCGGGCGGTATAGGGCGCGCGGTCTGACGTGGAGACTCGAAGGTGCCAGCGAGGAGAGGGGATCGAAGGTCTTGCCGCGCTTACAGCTGATTCGCTTCGCACGCGCAGCGGCGGTCGCCGCCGTGGTTATCTGCGCCGCGCCGGGTGCCGCCATCGCGAACTACGAGATCGCAGCGGACGCGCTCCCCGTCCCGGTCCTCGCATCTCCGGGAGACGGCGCGTCGGTCGAGGCGCTGCCGGCTTTCGCGTGGGAGCCGGCCGTCGGCGTCGACCGGTACGACTTTCAGATCGCCGCGGACGCGGGCTTCACTGCGCCGGTGCTCGGCACAGGCGATCTCTTCCGGACACGAAACACGCGCGCCACGCTGAAGAAGACGATTCCGAACGGAACGTACTGGTGGCGCGTCCGCTCGGTCACCGCGACGGGTGACGTGTCAGCGTGGTCGTCGCCGAGTTCCTTCGAGCTGAACTGGGCGACGCCGCCGACGCTTCTCGCCCCGGCTGCAGACGAAGACGTCCTCTACCCCTCGCCACTGGTCTTCCGGTGGACGGCGGTGCCGGGCGCGAGATCGTATGTCGTCTCAGTCGCGCGGGATCCGGCTTTCGCGTCACTCGTCCGCAAGGACGAGACCGATGCGACGAGCTTCGCGTATCCCGCGCTCCTCACGCCCGGGACGACGTACTACTGGGGCGTGACGCCGCTCGACGCCGGCGACCATCCCGGTGCGCCGTCGGCCGTCCGGTCGTTTCGCTGGCTCTGGCCCTCACAGATGGGGGTGATGCCACCGGTCCGCGACGTCGCTGCCGAGGACGAGGAAATCTTCGACCCTGGGTTCTCATGGGGCGCCGTGCCCGGCGCGGCGCGGTACGAAGTCGAGATGTGGTCGTCGGACCAGCCCGACCTGAAGGTCTGCTGTACGGGCACCAGCATCGGTACGTCGCTGATCCCGACCGCGGGTCTGAACGACAACACGTACTTCTGGCGTGTTCGTGCGCTCGACCCCTCGGGCGAGGCGGGACAGTGGAACGAGGGTCCTTCGTTCACGAAGAACTTCGGCGATGCCCCGATCACGGGGCTGCGGATGCGCGACAACCTTGCTGATCCCGGAACAGACGTCGCACCGGGCACACCGGGTTACCAGACGCGTGTTCCGATCATCCGCTGGGACCCGTATCCGGGCGCGTCCAGCTACGACGTCGAGGTGACGCCATTCGAGTCGGGCCTGTGCAACTGGACGGCCACGTCAAGCCACTGGAAGAGCGTCACGGCGACGACGGCGTGGACGCCGATCGGAACCGGGGGAAAGGGCGAGCCGTACAACGACCCGAACCGGAGCGTCGTCCAGGACGCAGCGCCGCTGTTCGTTGGACAGTCCTACTGCGTCCGCATTCGCCCTCGCGACGATGCCAGCGCCGGTCCCGACGTCTACGGCGATTACACGTACTTCGGCGAGGGCCCCGCATTTCAGTTCGTCGGCTATCCGGATGGCGAACCCTGCGCGGATTGCAGCGACGGCTACCTGCCGGCCTCGAGCTATGAACTGCCCGCGCGAGGGGAGACGACGACGCAGATGCCGCTCTTCACCTGGCGGCCCCGCGCCGGCTACCAGAGCTATTTCATTCTGGTCGCGAAGGACCCGTCGTTCCACACGATCGTCGACTACGCGTTCACCCAGCTGCCCGCGTATGCGCCGCGCACCGGCTCGGCAGCGACGACATACCAGGACGAGACGACGCACTACTACTGGGCCGTCCTGCCGGCGGTCGAGCCCGACGGTGACCTCGCCTCCGGAGATCCGCTTGCCGCGCACGCTGCTGATTTCAAGAAGGAGTCGATTCCGCCGACCCTCGAGGCGCCGAGCGATGGAGCACACCCGACTGGGCCGCCGACGTTCGAATGGACGCCGGCCGCGGGCGCCCAACGCTACCGCCTCGAGGTCTCGCAGGATGAAAGCTTCACGACCCTACTCGAAGCGATCTACACCAACGCGACGGGCTATACCTCGAACACGACCTACCCCTCAGGCGCAACGATCTACTGGCGCGTCCGAGGTGAGGACGCACGGCTACACGCGATGACGTGGTCAGAGACGGCGACGCTCGAGCGCACGCTGCCGGCTCCGATTCCAAGCCCGACGAACCCCGGATCGGGGGCCTTCGTGCCGTCGATGACGTGGGGCTGGCTTCAGGGCGCCGTTGCGTACGACCTCGAAGTCGTCCAACCGAATGGGGTTCCGCAGCCCTCTTTCGGCCGACGACCGGCGGGCTTCACGCCTTCCTCGGTGTTGGGCATCGGCGCCTGGACGTGGCGCGTCCGCGGGCGGTTTCCGACCCCGTTCGGTCAGGTTCCGGGTCCGTACACCGAATTCTTTTCGTTCGCCCGTTCGCTCGAGGCGCCTTCGGGCGCGAATACCGACGCGGGTCCGCGGCACGCGCTCTTCAGCTGGGAGCCGGATCACGGGCCAGGGAACGGCATCAAGGAGTACCGCCTGCAGATCTCGGCCGCGGAAGACTTCGCCACCACCCCCGTCCAGGACGACCGAACGCAGAACACGAGCTATGCACCGGACTTCACGCGCTCCGGGTACGTGCCCGGACGGACGCTCTACTGGCGCGTGGCGGCAGTGGACGGCGCAAATACGACTGGCGATTACACGACTGGTCAAGCGTTCACGGTCCCGGCGACCGCCGCTCCAGCGCCGCCCCCTCCTGCGCCGCCACCTCCCGCTCCACCGCCGCCAACTCCACCTCCGCCCTCGCCTCCGCCGGCGTCACCGCCGCCGCCCTCGCCAACGCCTCCGGCGCCGGCACCTGCGCCCCCGGCTCCGCCGCCGGTTTCTCCGCCTCCGCCCCCGCCTCCCGCGGCGCAGCCGAGCCCGAGCCCCAGCGTTCCCTCGGCGGCACGGTGCATCGTCCCGTCGCTTCGCGGGAAGACGCTTCGAGCGGCAAAGCGTCTCCTGGTACGGGCGCGGTGTCGCCTCGGGACGGTGCGTTGGCAGCGCTCAGCGCGCGTTCCTGGCGGCCGTGTCATCAACCAGCGGCCTCGCGCCGGGACGCGATTGCGCGTGGGGGCGAAGATCTCCGTGACGCTGAGCCGCCGCTAGCGAAGCGCCTCACGGGCGTCGCGAACCGCGCACAAGCGAACGGGCATCACCTACGCCTACGGCGGCAGGTGCTCGATGCGCGGTAACAGCTCCTCGTTCGAGCGGTCGGGAAAGAACGCCTCCTTCAGCCGTCGCCTCGAGCGGAGCTGCTTCTCCGTGAGCCTGCCGAACGACCCCTGCCTGGCAATCCCGACGCGCATCTGGTAGAGCGCGAGGGGCGAGATCGGCCAGACGGTGATGCCGTCGATGGCGGCGGGGGGATGCTCGAACGTGTCGTTCGGCATCGCGACCCGGTACCCCACGGGAGCCGGCTTCCCATCGATCACCAGGGCGAGGCTGCAGATCTTGACCCAGAGCCCGTCGTCCTCCTCGTCGAGCACGCCGAGCTCGAGCTTGAGGCCGTTGCTCTCGCCATACAGGTAGAACGGCTGGCCGGGCGCCGCCTCACCGACGACGTCGAAGTGATGGAAGCCGAGCGCTCTCGCTTGTTCGAGCCGGAGCTCGGACTCGCGCCGGGGGAAGAGCCAGTCGACGTCGACGTGCGGCCGGGTCACGGTGCCGGCGACGAGGGCATCCTCGGCGTATCCGCCCATGATGCGGACCGGCGGAAACAGCCGGCTCATCCTCGTCAAGAGCTCGAGCTGCCGCGCCGTCATCGCATCCACGGAGCCGATTTTCGCTCCCTCAAGCGGGACCGGGCGATGACTAAGGTAACGCGGTGCGTTCCCGCGGCGAGCTCGTCCTCTATCTCGCCGCGGGGATCGTCTACATCGCGGTCGGGGTCGCCGTCCCGAACCTTCTCCTCTCGTGGGTCGAAGGCGCGGCGTTTCTGCTGCTCGCCGTCTGGATCGTGCCTGCAGCCGTCCGCCGACTGCGATGAGCTGGGTCGCGCACGACGCGGAGCCCTACGTGATCCAGAAGCACCTGGGTCGGCGGGTCGCGATCGTTCCGCTTCTCCTCGGCTCCTACGCGCCCGACCTGGCGACGAAGTGGTTCGTCTACGGCGTCGGCCTCTTCGGCGTGGAGTGGAAGGCTGACAACCCGGCGCAGTTTCACCGCGGCTTCCCCGGTGTCGGCTTCACGCACTCGCTGACGTTCGGGGTTGCGGTCGCCGCGCTCATCTTCCTGATCTGGAGGAGCCGGATCTGGGCGCTCAGCTTCCTGATCGGCCAGTGGGCGCACGCCCTCACCGACGCCCTCGACACCGTCGGGACGATGCTCTTTTTCCCGTTCACCGATCATCTCTTCGCGGCCGGGGCATGGGCCTACGCCGGCCAGACTGGTCGCTACACGGACGCCGGCGCCTACTTCAGCGGGCTCGGTTTCGTGTGGGACGGCGTCTGGCTCGCCTGGGGCGTGATCAGTTGGCGTGTTCTCACCCGCGCGTACTTTCGGGAGACGATCGTCCCGGCCGATCCCTTCTGGGGGAAGGCGGGTCAGTTCCTCCCGGAGACTGCGCTCCTGGCGATCTACCGAATCTCGTTCTTCTACGGAGCCTGCCGGTGGTTGGCCTGGCTCGTGTGGGCACACCTCATCCGCCACTTCGCGTTCGACTTCTCCTGGGGAGGTCCGAAGTGGGTGCAGGCGGTCCATGCCCGAGATCTCAACGCCGCCGGCTGTTCGTGCCCGTCCTGCTGCTCCGCGTCGCCGAAGCTCGCGCTCTCCCTCGCCGTTGCCGCTGCGGGGCGCGCGTCCAGCCTTCGCAGACGGCGGCGTCGGGCCTAGCTCGATCGAGGGATCCGCGTCGCCGGAGCCACGGGCGATACGGCGATCGGGTGAGCCGCGGAATCAACGACGACGGATTCGGCTACGACACCGCTCGTGGTATGAGGACAACGATCAGCTCGCCGGATGGCTCCGAACGACGGAGCGAGAGCTCCGCGTGACGCCGGTCGCGTCGGCAGCCCTGAAGGAGCGTCTTCAGACCTGACGGCGTCGACCACACGCGTCCACAGACGAGCGGCGGCGAGCGGCATACCGCCCCACACACTCAAAGCTCCCGTTCGCGACGTGCATCTCGCACGGTAGCCGCAATCGCTGCGTTCGCTGTCTTCGCCGCACCCACAGGTGCCGGCGTCGTCGGGAAGGCGAGACAGCCAGATGCCGGGGCGGCGATGCCGCCGCTCTACAGAAGCTGCAAGGCCTAGAACAAGAGCACCCGCACGGTGTTGGCGGGTTGCGGGCGGTAACACGTGAGCGGCGACACCGAGCCGGTGA
>DASZCE010000098.1:0-2441 GCA_035943455.1 Gaiellaceae bacterium
CACTGCCCGGGTGATCGCGACTGCCTGGCGTTGGCCGCCTGAGAGATCGCGGATCGTCTTGCGCGGGCTGTCGATGCGCACATCGAGGTTGTCGAGGAGCCGCTGGGTCTCGGCCGACATCGCCTCCCGGTCGAGCCGGCGAAGGGGCCCCCGTACGAGTTCGCGGCCGAGGAACAGGTTCATGTACACCGGCTGCAGATCGGCCAGCGCGAGATCTTGGAAGACGGCCTCGATCCCCTGCCTGCGGGCTTCGAGTGGGTCCGGGAACTGGACTGCGGCCCCGTCGAGCAGGATCCGCCCGGACGTCGGCGGATAGACGCCCGCGAGGCAGTTCACGACCGTCGATTTCCCGGCGCCGTTGTCGCCCACGAGTGCGACGACCTCGCCACCGTCAGCGTCGAGCGTCACGCCGTCGACCGCGACAACCGCGCCGAACTCCTTCCTGAGGTGCTCGACTCGCACGAGCGGCATCGACATCAGCGTCCTCTTCGCCCGCGGAGCGTGAGCGAGATCGCGAGCAGCAGCAGGGCACCCTGGGCGACCAGCTGCTCGGAGGAGGTGAGGCCCCAGAGGATGAGGCCGTTGGTCAGCATTCCCATGAGCAGGCTCCCCACCAGCGCGCCGATGACGCTGCCCTCGCCGCCGAACAGGCGTGTCCCGCCGATGACGACCGCCGCGATGACGGCGAGCAGGTCCTGCTCGCCGAGGGTGTAGCTCGCGCCTTGCAGCCGGCCCGTGTAGAGGATCGCGGCAAGCGCGGCCGAGGCGCCGCTGAGGACGAAGACGGCCAGGCGGACGCGGTCGACGCGGATGCCGGCCGCTCGAGCCGCCCGCGCGTTGTCGCCCACGGCGACGACGTGCGCTCCGAAGCGTCTGTGTCGGAACACGAGGTGGCCGAGCGCAACAGCGCCGAGCGCCCAGAACGCCAGGCCGGGAATCGGGCCGAGGTTGCCGGAGCCGAAGATGTCGACAAACCGCTGGTTCTCGACGGCGACGGACTGGAGATCGGTGATGGAGCGCGCCACACCGGTGACGATCCCCATCGACGCGAGCGTGACGAGGAAGGACGGCAGCACGAGCGCCGTCACGAACAGACCGTTGACGACGCCCACGCCGATGCCGACGCCCAGCCCGGCGGCGATCGCGAGCACCGCGCCGTGACTCTGCATCACGTCCGCTGTCACTAGGGCGGATAGAGCGACGACCGCGCCGAGCGAGAGGTCGATCTCGCCGGCGCTGAGGACGAAGACGACGGCGACGGCCATCACGGTGATGGGCGTCGTCTGCCGGACGATGTTGAGCAGGTTGGTGTGGCTGAGAAAACCGTCGTCGTGCAGCGTGGCGGCGAAGAAGACGAAGATCAGGAGGAAGACGGCGTAGACGACAAAGCGACGCGGCTCGACCTCACGCAGCCGCGTGGCCACCTCCGCGCGCTTCGAAGCCGCCACGGGAGCTACTTACCGAGTGCCTTCATGACGCTCGCCGGTGGGCTGCGGTGCAGCGATGCGCGATAGCCCTGGACGAGATTCGACCTCGTGATGGTCAGCGCCGGCACGGTCACGAACGGCGGCGCCCGCTTGCCGAGGAGCCCGTACGCCGCCGACCTCGCCATCGCCCGGCCGAGGTCGTACGCGCGGTCGATGACCAGCGCGAACGTGTGCCCGCCCCTGGCCATGTCGAGCGCCAGGGGCTCGTCCAGATCGAGCGTGACCAGCTTCGTCTTGGTGGCGCCGTTGGCGCGGAGCGCCGCCAGCACGCCCTCGCCGGGCGGCTGGGCGAACATGACGTAGGCGCCATCGAGGTCCCGATGTTGGAGCAGCGTCGCGGTGGCAACATCCTGCGCTCGGTTCGGATCGGCGATTCCGCGCTTCGCGACCACGTCGATGTCGGGGTAGTTGCCGGTGATCGTGCGCAGGAACGCCTGATCGCGTTGGTTGGTGACGTAGTGGTTCGCGTCATGGAAGAAGTACGCGATCTTGCCTTTGCCGCCGATCGCCGCGGCGAGCGCATCGGCCGCACGCTTGCCCATCTGGAACAGGTCGTCGGTCACGAGGTTGACATAGTCACGGCCGTACTTCATCCCTTGCGGGACGCTGGACAGCAGCACGATCTTCGTCCCCTGGCGGGCCGCCGCCTGGTACGCCGATGCGGTCACGACGGGATCGACGGGAAGCGTCAGCAAGACCGACGGCCGCTTGGCCTGGACCGTCTCGACGTCGGACTTCTGTTTCGCTGCGTCGAAGTTCGCGCTTGTCTCGGCGACCACGTTGATCCCGAGCATGCTGAACTCATCGCGCACGCCGACGTCGACGGCGCTGGTGAAGTCCGAGCTCTCATGCCAGACAAGTGCGGCCGTGTGGTGGCCCGCGCGCACCTTGGCGACCTCGCTCGAGCTGAGCCTGAGGGCGCTGTCCGGCGTCGGGCGTTCGCCGTTCGGCCCG
>DASZCE010000099.1:0-2334 GCA_035943455.1 Gaiellaceae bacterium
GGGGTAGAGGACGGCGAGCACGATCGCGGCCGCCGGGAACGCCGGCGCCCGCACTCGCCGCGGTAGGCGGTTCCACCGTGTGCGGAGCAGGTCCAGCCGCAACGTGTCGGAGACCCGCCGGCGCCACTGCGATGTTCGCGCGCTAACCACCTTCGGGGGTCCTTTCTCCCAGCAAGCCCTCCGGCCGGAACACGAGGATGATGATCAGGATCGCGAAGATGATCGACTGGGTCCAGTCACTTCCCGGCGTCGCCCAGCTGAGGCCGTTGTTGAAGGTCTCGATCATCGCAATCACGAGCCCGCCGAGCACCGCACCCGGGAGATTCCCGATCCCACCCACGACGGCGGCCGTAAACGCGATCAAGCCGAGCCGGAAGCCCTCGTCGTAGCGCACGTTCGTGATGTAGAGCGCGTAGAGCAAGCCGGCTGCTCCCGCGAGTGCGCCGGCGATGAAGAACGTGAAGGAGATCGTCCGGTTGACGTTGATGCCCATCATCGCCGAGGCATCGCGGTCCTGGGCAGTCGCCCGCATCGCCTTCCCTTGGCGGGTGCGCTGGACAAGGAGGATGAGCACGAACAGCACCGGGACGGTGAACAGGAGCACGATCAGCTTGTCCCACGTGTAGGCGACGTCGGCGATCGTGAAGACCTCGCCGCGGGGAAGAATCGAGTCCACGGACGTCGGCCGAGCCCCCTTCCAGACGAGACCGATGTTCTGGAGGATGAACGACATCCCGATCGCCGTAATCAAGGGCGCGAGGCGCGGCGCGTGGCGCAAGCGTCGATAGGCCACGAGCTCGATCGTCGTGTTGATCGTGGCGCAGAACGCCATCACCAACACAAGCATGAGCAGGATCATCGACCAGAGGACGATGCCGGAGTCATCGGCGAGACCGAAACTCGCCACCATCGTCGCCACGAGCATCCCGCCGAGCATGAAGACGTCGCCGTGGGCGAAGTTGATCAGCTCGAGAATCCCGTAGACGAGCGAGTAGCCGAGGGCGACGAGGCCGTAGATCGCCCCGTTCGTGAGGCCGATCAGGAAGAGGCGATAGAACTCCACCGGCGTCTTGACGAGGTTGACGCCGAGCCAAACGAAGAGCAGGACGACGAGGACCGCCGCGAAGGCCGGCGTAACGTACTCAGGCAGGCGCCCCGCCAG
Organism: Gaiellaceae bacterium; assembly: GCA_035943455.1. GTDB lineage: Bacteria > Actinomycetota > Thermoleophilia > Gaiellales > Gaiellaceae > JACDAN01. The sequence goes on from DASZCE010000099.1 coordinate 1,163, forward strand.
AGTCGGGAGCGGAAGCCGGCGCGCCTGAGTGACCATCTGCCTCCTTGTACGCGCCGGGGGAGGACCGCGTCCTCCCCCGGCAATTGAGAACTCGTTTCCTTGTGCCTAGGCGCCGCCCTCGACGAAGCTCAGCTCGGGGGTGATCGTCTTCACGAAGGTCGCCTCGCCGTTCTTCACCTGGAAGAAGGTCACGGTGCCGAGCGTGGTGTCGCCGTTGTCGTCGATCTGGAAGTCGCCGAGGATGCCGTCCTTGACTTCCGTCTGGAAGAGCTCCTCCGCGACCCTTGCCCGCTCGTCGGTGCCTGCCCGGTCGATCGCGTCGAGCAGCACGACGGCCGCCTGGGCCGCATACGCCGTGTACGGGTCGACCGTGGTCTTGCCCGTCTCGGCCTTGAACGCGTCCACGAACTCCTTGCCGGCCCCGGTCAGCTGGTCGGTCGGGATGCCGGGCTGGGAGATGTACATACTGTTCGCAGCCGCGCCGGCGCCCTCGATCGTGGCCGAGATCGGTGTCCAGCCGTCAGGTCCGAGAATCGTCACGTTCGCGCCGAGACCCGCTCGGAGATCCTTGATCAGCTTGCCGCCGTTATTGCAGACGATGCCACCGAGGAAGACGGCGTCGGCCCCGGAGGCCTTGATCCGACTCGCGATCGACTCGTAGCTCGAGGCCTTCTTGTCCCACTTCTGGTTGCCGAGGATCTGAATCCCCTGCCTCTTCGCGTACTGGACGAAGAGGTTTGCGATCCCCTGCCCGTAGGTCTCGCTGTCGTTGAGGACGAAGACTTTCTTGAGGCCGAGTTCCTTTGCATAGAGCGCGTTCGCAGCGCCCTGGAACTGGTCGTTCCAGACGACGCGGGCGTAGTTGCGCTCGCCCGTCGGGTAGTAGACGTCGGGCTCACCCGACTCGGTGCCGGGGCCGCCCTCCGTCAGGCCCGGATAGGTGTTTGCGGGGCTGACCATCGCGACCGGGCCGTTCGCACCGCGGTTCATCACGGGGATCACGAGCTTCGCGCAGCCCGAGTTGAAGGTGCCCACGAGGCCGAGCAGCTTCTCGTTGCCTGCGTAGGCGCGCGCGTTCGACGAGCACTTTGCCGAGTCCCAGCTTCCGGCCTGCGCGGTCGAGTCGTCGCAGGACTGGTAGCCGATATTCGCTTCCCCGGCCTTCCAGTTGC
>DASZCE010000100.1:0-1791 GCA_035943455.1 Gaiellaceae bacterium
GGGCGGACGACATCGTCGCCCTTCCCGAGACGCCCGGAAACGTCCTGTTCACGCTCGAGAAGGCGCTGGCGCGAAAGCAGGGCGCTGCCGTCGCGACTGGTGTCGCCCTCTCCCCGATGATCTGCATCCTGGGGCCGAAGGGCGGCACCGGAAAGACGCTCACCGCCTGCAACCTCTCGGTCAGCCTTGCGCAGCACGGCCACAAGGTCGCGGTCGTCGACCTGGACCTCCAGTTCGGCGACGTCGGGCTCGCACTCGGGCTCGCGCCCGAGCGAACGATCTACGACCTGGCGAAGATCGGCGGGTCGGTGGACGGCGAGAAGGTCGAGGGGTACCTCGTCAAGCATCCGTCCGGCGTCGGCGTGCTCATGGTGCCGACCCGGCCCGACCATGCGAGCGCCATCACGGTCGAGTTCCTCCGCGAGGTCTACGCGGCGCTGCGTGCGTCCAATGACTACGTGGTCGTCGACACGCCGCCCGGATTTACACCCGAGGTCATCGCGTCGATCGACAGCTCCTCGCACATCTGCATGGTGGGGATGCTCGATTCGCTCTCGCTGAAGAACACGAAGCTCGGGCTCGAGACGCTCGAGCTCATGGGTTACGACCGCGACCGCGTCCGCGTTCTGCTCAACCGCGCCGACAGCCGAGTCGGTATCGGGCAGGACGAAGTCGAGGCGATTCTCGGCGCGTCGCCCGACGTGCTCGTCCCGAGCGATCGCGACATCCCGTTGTCCGTGAACGAGGGGACGCCCGTCGTCGCTGGGAAGACACGCTCGGGCGCCGCCCATGCATTCCGCTCGCTCGCGGAGATGTACATCGCCACCGACGTCGAGCCGTCCACGAACGGCCGGAGGACCGGCTTCCTGAGGAGGAAGAAGTAGTGGACCTCCAAGAGCGACTCTCAGCGGCAAGGCCGGCGGCGACGGCGCCCCGCGAATCGGATCCGTTTTCAGAGCTCAAGAACCGAATCCACCTCTCGGTGATCGGGGAGCTCGGTCCCCAGCTCTTCAACACGAGCATGGATCCGAACGGGCTCCGCGACCGGGTGACCGGCGACATCAAGACGCAGCTCGCGCAGGAGGCAGGGCTGTCACGGGACGACCGCGACCGCCTGGCGGCAGAAATCGCCGACGACATCCTCGGTCACGGACCGCTCGAACGGCTCCTCGCCGACGACAGCATCACGGAGATCATGGTCAACGGGCCGTACGAGGTCTGGGTGGAGCGCCAGGGACGCCTCTACGAGACCACGGTTCGCTTCACGGACGAGTCACATCTCCGCCGGATCATCAACAAGATCGTGGCGGTGGTCGGCCGGCGGATCGACGAGGCCTCGCCGCTCGTCGACGCCCGGCTCCCGGACGGCAGCCGCGTCAACGCGGTGATTCCGCCGCTGTCCCTCAGCGGTCCGCTCGTGACGATCCGGAAGTTCAGCAAGAAGCGGCTGGCGATGGACGACCTGATCAAGCTCGGCACCCTCAACACCGAGACGGTCGAATTCCTCCAGCGCTGCATCCTCGCGGAGCTCAACGTCCTGATCTCCGGCGGAACAGGCTCGGGAAAGACGACGCTGCTCAACGCGCTGTCGACTGCCATTCCCGACGCCGACCGCATCGTCACGATCGAGGACGCGGCAGAGCTTCGGCTCAACCAGCGCCACGTACTCCGGCTCGAGGCGCGGCCGAAGAACATCGAGGGAGAGGGCGAGATCACGATCCGCGAGCTCGTCAAGAACTGCCTGCGCATGCGGCCGGATCGCATCGTCGTCGGCGAGGTACGCGGCCCGGA